>DASTEX010000581.1:0-2704 GCA_035709185.1 Gemmatimonadales bacterium | reverse complement strand
CCTGCGCCGGCTGATGGGCGTCGATTCGCTGCTGACCCGCGTCCTCCGCGCCGACTGGGGACGGAGCGCGTCCAGCGAGAGCACCCCCGCCACCCGCTGGTGGCGGAACGCGCGCGGGAAGACGGCGCAGTCTTCCGGGACCATCATGCAGCGCATTCAGGTCGACGATATCGTCGTGGACACCCTGCCTCACCTGCTCCGGATGGAAGACCGCTCCTCCATGGCGTTCTCGCTGGAGGCGCGCGTCCCGCTGCTGGATCATCGGCTCGTGGAATTCGGGTTGTCCCTGCCCGACCACCTCAAGGTGCAGGGCGGGTGGAGCAAGTTCGCCGTGCGGCAGGCGATGCGCGGGATCATGCCGGACGCGGTCCGGCTCCGGCGCACCAAGCTCGGCTTCGCGGCTCCCGACCGGCAGTGGCTCGCCAAGGATCTGCGGCCCCAGGTCACCGAGCTCATTCAGGAGGACCTGCGCTGCGGCCGGTACATCGATCCGGCCCCCCTCCGTCGGTGGTACCAGTCGCCCGAGGCCGCGGCCGCCAACACCGAATCGTACCTCGGGATGTTCCGGATCCTCGCGCTGGAGATGTGGATGCGCACGTTCCGGGTGAGCTAGCCGGTGTCGAACGAGGTCCAGCGCGGGGGTGGAGGGCGGCGGTGGGTGCCTCGCGGCCCCATGGTCGAATGGCGGCGGCTGGCGTTCCGCCCGCGATCCACCCTGCCGCCGCCCCTCGATGGTCCAGGGGTGAGGCTCTACGGCTATGGCCGTCAGGCGCTCCGCGACGGCCTGCTCGCCCTGGGCCTGCGCCAGGGCGACAACGTCCTGGTGCCGTCCGTCATCTGCCGCTCGGCCTTGCAGCCGTTCGAGTCGCTCGGCGTCGGCCTCCGCACGTATCAGGTGGATGAGCGGCTGCGGCCGTGCCTGGACCACGCGGGGTCCCTCGCCGATGCCGGGACCCGGGCCATCCTGGCCGTGCATTATTTCGGGTTTCCGCAGGACCCCCGCCCCATCCAGGATTTCGCCCGCCGCCAGGGCCTCGCGTTCATCGAGGACAACACCCACGGATTCCTCGGTCGGCACGGAGACCGGTGGCTGGGGACCTTCGGTGACATCGCGATCTTCAGCTTTCGGAAGACCCTGCCCCTCCCCAACGGCGCCGCGCTCCTGCTCAACCGCCCCGACCTGGTGCTGCCCCCGGCCCGCCCGCGGGCGGCTCCCGCGCGGGATCTGGTGGCCTTCGCCTTGCGCGACGGTGTCCGACGGGTGGAGACGATGATCCATCGGGATCTGGTGACCTGGCTGCGGGAGGCGGACGAGGGCGAACACCCTCCCGACCGGGCGGATGTCGTACCGGGGCATGACGGCGTCGGATATTCACGGGTCGCCGATGCCTTGGCCAGGAGAATGGACCTGGAAGCGGAGGGTCGCATCCGACGAGACAGTTGCCGGTTCTGGCTGGAGCGTGCCGGTGCGTGGGCGGCCTGGGGGGCGGCGCCGGTGTTCGGCGACCTCCCGCCCGGGACGGTGCCCTACGGTTTGCCGGTCTGGGTGCGCGATCGGTCCGGTTTCATGGCTGCCATGCGACGAGAAAATGTGTCCTGCTTCAGCTGGCCCGATCGCCCCATGCCCGCGCCGCTGCCCGCACTGGCGGTCATCCCCCTCCACCGCCATCCGACGGGAGAATCGGCGTGATCGAACCCAGGCTCGGACCGCTCTCCTGGGCGGAGTATGAAGGCTTTCTCGCCCAGCCGGGAGTCCAGGGCTCCACGATCTACCACCATCCCCTCTGGCTGCGCACCGTGGAAGAGGGACTCGGCATGCGGGTCGTGCTGCTGGGGCTGCGCCAGAGCTCGGACCTGGTCGGTGTGATACCCGGATTCATAGTCCGGAAGGGACCGATCCGACTCTTCGGCTCACCGCTGCGGGGATCGATGACACCCCATCTTGGCTGGGTCTTCGCTGCCGGCCAGCCGCCCGCGGGCCTGACGGCCCTGAACGCGGTCTATCGCTTCTGCCGCAGCGACCTGGGGTGTCAGTACGTAGAGACCGGCTTTCTGAACTCGCCTCCCGATCTGGCCGAAGGCTCGGTGGATGGGGCGTGGCGGGTCGAGCATCCCGGGGCCTACATCCTCGACCTTCGAGGCGGCGAGGCTCAGCTGTGGAAGAACGTCTCCGAGAGCGGCCGGCTCAAGGTCAAGCAGGCCCGCAAGAAGGGCGTCGTCATCGAGCCGGTCGCCGAGGCGGCGTTCATGGACGAGTACTTTGAGATCCTGCAGAAGACCTTCAAGCGACACGGTGTGATCTCTCCCCACCGCAAGCGCTTCTTCGAGGTGCTGCACCGGCATTTCATGCCTCGGCAGATGATGGAGGTGCTGGCTGCGAAGCACGAAGGTCGGGTGATCTCGGTGGGGATCTTCATCCACGATGGCCGCGAGATCCATTTCAAGAGCGGTGCGTCGCTCGCGGAGTTCCATCACCTCCGGCCCAACAACCTCTTGCACTGGCATGTCATCAGCCAGTCGGCCGCGCGCGGGTTGGAGCGCTACGATCTGGGCGGCAAGGGGCTGGCCAGCATCGACACCTTCAAGGAGACCTTCGGGCCCCGGAGCTATGCCTCGACGACGCTCTGGCGTGCGAGTGCCCTGGTCGGACTGGCGCGCCGCATGGCGGTCCGGGCCCTGCCGCACTACCAGACGCTGCAGTATC
>DASTEX010000580.1:0-7044 GCA_035709185.1 Gemmatimonadales bacterium | reverse complement strand
GACGACGGCCACTTCATCCTGGTCCGGGGTCGGATGGAGATCGAGACCCGTAACAACGTCGTTACCCCCACCAGCGGGTGGCGGATCCAGGCCTGGTACGAACGCGGGGTCAGCGACGATGTGGCGCCGGTCACCCTGCCGGTGGACGTCCGGTCACCCATTCCCACCTTCCGGAACTACACCTTCAACCGGATCTGGTTCGACGCCCGGAAGTACGCCCGGATCAACGCGATCTCGCGGGTCAATCTCCGTCTCCTCGGAGGGGGATGGATCGCGGGAGACCCGCTGCCGGTGCAGCGCCGGCTGTCGCTGGGCGGGCCGGACATCCTCTCGGGCTACCGCTTCCGGTCCCAGACCTGCGCCCCCGCGGGATTCGCCGACGCCGCCCAGACCGCCCTGTGTGACCGGATGCTCGCGGCCCAGGCGGAGATCCGGTTCCGGTTCCGGCTCCCGCTGCGCGAGAAACTGGCCTCGCAGGAATGGCTGCTGCTCGAGCGGCTGATCGGACGCGACTACGCCGACATCGTGCTCTTCGGCGACATGGGGAAGGCGTGGTTGACGGGAGACGGTCCGGGGCGGATTCCCAATTCCCGGCTGCCGGTGCTGCGCGAGTTCAGCTACGACGCCGGCATCGGGCTCGACATCGATGGCCTGGCCGTGTACCTGGCCACGCCGGTAGGCCGGGCCTGGGATCCGCGGCTCACGCTCCGGCTGCTGCGACGGTTTTGATGCGCCGGCTGCTCGGTCTGCTCTTACTCCTGCTGCTGATTCAGCCGCCCCTGGCGGGGGCCCAGCGCGTCCGTCTCACGATAACCGACACGGTGGATGCGCGGGGCCGCCGGGTTCCCCTCATCTTCACCCCCAACATCCTGCGCGACGAACGCTGGCTCGAGACGGTGCAGAACTCCTTCCCCCTCAGGATGGAGTTCCGGGTGGAGATCTGGCGGGTGCGGACCGACTGGTTCGACGCGCTGGAGCGCGCCTTCGAATGGGGCATCGTCATCCAGTTCGAGCCGCTGACCGACCAGTACACCAAGTCGGAGGAGTGGGGCGGGGCGCTCCGGCGGGAGACCACGTTTGGTTCGCTCCCGGAGCTGGAGCGCAACCTGGAGCTGGGCCAGCAAGTGTCGATCACGCCCGCCGGAACCGGGGAGTACTACTTCACCGCCACCCTGCGGCTCCGCACCCTGAGCGATGACGAGATGGAGGAGCTGGAGCGGTTTCTCCAGGGCAATCCTGATCCGGTGGAACGGGAGCGGGGGTCGGTGTTCAGCCGGGCCATGCGGAGGCTGGTGGCGAGACTGGGGGGTCTACCGTTCGATCAACTCGAAGCCAGAAGTCGACGCTTTACCGTTCCGGTGAGGCCGGGAGAAGAGTGATTCATCGATTGCAGATTGCAGATTGTAGATTGCAGAATGATGAAGGGGTCTACAATCTGCAATCAGTAATCTGCAATCTGCAATTCCTAACGTCCCTTGAGTGCCCGCAGCGTCGCCTGGCCATAGAACAACCGCACGTACTTGGCCTGCGTATCCGTCAGCCTCCGGACCGTCCACGCCAGATGCACGAAGTGGGGCTCGGTGGGCACATGCAGCGGATGCATGCCGCACTCCGACGGCAGCCGGTTGCCCTTGCGGGTGTTGCAGGTGGAACAGGCCGTCACCACGTTGGTCCACTCGTTGTCTCCGCCCCGCGAGATCGGCACCAGGTGATCCCGCGTCAGGCACTCGCGCACCCGCAGGTCCGCCTGGGTCCGGTGGCAGTACTGGCAGCGGTAATCATCCCGGGCGAACAGGAAGGTGTTGGTGACCTGGCGGCGGAAACGGCGGGGAACGTGCACAAACTTGACGAGCCGGATGATCGCGGGTCTGGGAAGCACCAGACGCGCGCTGCGTATGTGATCGCCGTCGTCGGCCTCGACTATCTCCGCCTTGCCGTCAATGACCAGCCGGAGTGCCCGTCGCATGGGCACCATCGTGATGGGCTCGAAGGAGGCGTTCAGGGCCAGGCACCGCATGGTCATACTGTCAGCGATCAGTCGTCGGGTTAGGGGTCAGCTGTCAGCGATCCGCTATCAGTCGTCGGCTACCAGCCATCAAAGTCTCAGGTATCGGTTATCGAAAACCGGAGCTAATTCAGGCTAACACACTGCCTTAGCAGTTTTCAAGCCCGGTACACCTCCCGGCCCGCTACCCAGGTCGCCACCACGGCATCCGGACCGGTCTGGAGGACCGCTTCCGCGACACTTTCCGCATCTCTCGCCGCTCCGGGCAGCGACCCGCAGTCCACCGCCGTGAAGTCGGCCCAGGCACCGGGGGCGATCAGCCCGATGTCGGTGAAGCCGATCGCCATGGCGCCTTCCAGCGTCACCAGCCGGAGCGCCCGCTCAGCTGACAGGCCGGCCAACGACCGGGCGGCCCGGGCCTCCGCCAGCAGATCGAGCCGGCCCACGCTCGCCGTGGAGTCGGTCCCGATGCCGACTCGGAGACCGGCCGCGAGCAGGGCGCCGAGCGGTGCCTCGCCATGCTGATGCGCCCGGTTCGAGAGGGGACAGTGGGCGATCGCCCCATCGTTTTTCGCCAGCACTGCGATATCGGCGGCATCGACCTGGACCGCATGGATGCAGAGCGTCTCCGGACCCAGCACCCCGTGCGCTTCCAGCCAGCGAACGGGAGTCCGCACCGGGAAGGGACGGTCGAGGTGCCGGGTGTCTTCGGGCAGCGGAATGCCCCGGGCTCTCCAGGCGTCGGCAAAAGGGCCCGCGCCGCTTCGAATCAGCTCCGATTCCGCCGGCGATTCCGCCAGATGCACCGCGACCGGCAGGTCATCCCGGTCGGCCAGCTCGCCCACTGCCCGGTAGAGCGGGCCACTCACCGTGTAAGGCGCATGGGGGGAGACACCCAGCCGGACCCGCTCGCTGGTGAACTGTTCGAGCCGCTCGAGGGTGCGCTCGAGCAGGACCATGCTGGACCGGAGCTGATCGGGATGAGGGCCGAAGACTTCCTGGTAAACGATGCCCCGCCCGCCCATCTGGTGGAGCGCCTCGATCACCGCCCCCGAATCGCCGGTATCGGCGATGGTCGTGACCCCCGCGCTCCAGCAGTCCTGCAGGCCGGTCCGGGCGGCGGCTCGGTACTCCTCCGCGGTGCGGCGCTCCTTGAGCTCGCGGATCCGGCGAATCCAGCGGGGAAAGTCCGTCGGGCTTTCGCCGTCCGGGAGGCCGGTCAGCTCGAGATGGGTATGGGCGTTGACCAGGCCCGGCAGCAGCACCACATCGCCCAGGGCTTCGACCCGGGTTCCTTCCGGGCAGGAGACCGCGGAATCCACTCCGACCTCGGCGACCCGGCCGTCGTCCCCGACCAGCACCGCGCCGTTGGCGACGGGTTCGCCTTCAAGCGTCAGAACCCGGGAGGCCGTCAGCCGAAGGAAACCGCCGGAAGATGAATTCAACGCGAAAGGATCAGGGCGTCGGAGGTCCGAAGGTGGCCCGGACCCCGCCATGGAGCGGGCAGTATCCCGGCGGCTCGGTCCCGGGGATGAAATACTCCCGGACCACATCGGTGATGGGACAGAATGGGGTCGCCCGCATCCCGGTATGAACATCCACCAGGTCCTCGACCAGTCCGTCGGGCTGATACCAGGCCGGGGGCGGCTCGCGCCGCTCGTAGACCTCTTTCATGAACCTGGTCCAGGCCGGGGCCACCAGCCGTCCGCCCTGGGCGTTGCCCATGATCTTCACCGGCTCGTCGAACCCCATCCAGATCCCGGTGACCAGGTCGGAGGTGAAGCCGAGGTACCACACGTCGCGATAGTCGTTAGTGGTACCGGTCTTGCCGCCGGCGGGATACTTGAATCCACCGCCCACGACCGCGCTGTACCCCGTGCCGCGGCGGACCACATCGCGGAGGACATCCAGCATGATCCACGCGTGCTGCGGGTCCATCACCTCGTGCTGCTCCACCTCGGGCTGCCAGAGGATGCGGCCCTGCCGGTCTTCCACCCGCAGAATGCCGACCGGGCTGCAGCGGGTGCCGCTGTTGGCGAACGCGGTATAGGCCGCGACCATGTCGATCAGGAGCACGTCGGCCGCACCGATGTGAATGGACGGCACCGGCGGAATCCGGCTGGTGAGACCGAACCGGTGAGCTTCGGCCACCACGACGTCCTCGCCCACGCGCATGCCCACCCGTACGGCCACGGTGTTGCGGGACTCGAAGAGCGCCTGCCGGAGCGTCATCGGCCCCTTGAACGTGTTGTCGTAGTTCTGGGGCTCCCAGTTGGCCTGGTTCTCCACCGGCACGCTGAGGGGCTCGTCGTTCATCACCTCGGCGAAAGTGTATCCGGCCCGGATCGCCGCCGAGTAGACGAAGGGCTTGAAGGTCGAGCCGGCCTGGCGGAGCGCCTGGGTGGCGCGGTTGAACTTGGAGTCCTCGAAATCGCGGCCGCCGACCAGCGCCCGCACGTAGCAGGTTCTGGCTTCCATGGCGACCAACGCCGCCTGAAGGTAGGGACTGCGGGCCGGGCCCTCGGCCTCGCGCTCATCGTCGGCGTTGCTCCGCCGCTGCATGTACTCGCGGTAGGTCAGCTGCCGGTACCCGCTGTAGGGCGGCTTGCCCGATTCGATGGCTTCGAGCTGGCTCTCGACCGCCCGTTCGGCGGCGAGCTGCATGTCAAGATCGACGGTGGTGTAGATCCTGAGCCCCGCCCGGTAGAGATCGGCCCCGAAGCGGGCGTCGAGCTGCTGCCGGACATATTCCACGAAATAGTCGGCGTGGCCGGTGAAATCGGAGGAGGACGAGAGCTGGAGCGGATAGGCCTTCCAGGCTTCCGCCGATTCGCCCGAGAGCCGGCGGTTCTCCCGCATGAGCGAGATCACCAGGTTCCGGCGCTGCACCGCGAGATCGGGATTGCGTCGAGGGTTGTAGCGCGAAGGCGCCTTGGGAATGGCGGCCAGCATGGCCGCTTCGGCCACGTTCAGGTGTTTGGCCGACTTGCCGAAGTACCGCTGAGCCGCCGCCTCAACCCCGAAGGCCTGGTTCCCCAGGTTGATCTGGTTGAGATAGAGCTCGAGAATCTTGTCTTTGGGATAATGCTTCTCGATCTCGATGGCGACCCGCATCTCCCGGATCTTGCGCCGCACTCCGGCCAGGCCGGTGCGCTCGCGACGATCGATCGCCGTGGGCCAGAGATTGCCGGCCAGCTGCATGGTGATGGTGGACCACCCCTGGAACCGTTCGCCGGTGAGCACGGACTTGGGGATGCGCGCGAAGGAGGCGAAGACCCGGTACCAGTCCACGCCCTGGTGCTGATAAAAGCGCTTGTCTTCCACCGACAGAAAGGCGGCCGCGACGGCGGGCGACATGTCCTGGAGGGTCACGACGGTGCGGCGCTGCAGGCCGAAGTCGGTGATGAGCCGTCCGTCGGCGGCATAGACCTTCGAGGCCTGATCGGGATCGTAGTTGCTGAGCAGTGCGATGGAAGGGCAGGCTCCGCCGGCGCAGGCCCGGGTCCAGGCGCCCGCGATCAGGGCCAGGCCGAAGACCGCGGCAGCCGCGGTTCCGAGCAGAATTCGCCGGCCGGTCTGGCGCGAGATCCGGAGCTTCTTCATGTCTGAACAATAACTAGGGAACCGGGCCCGTTTATTTTAGCCCCATGTCCGATTTGCTGACGGAACTGCAGTCCCGCGGGATGGTGATGGACCACACGCCCGGGCTGGCGGCCCGGCTCTCACAGGGGCCGATTACCGGTTATGTCGGCTTCGATCCGACCGCCGAATCGCTCCATGTGGGGAATCTGGTTCCGGTCATGGCACTGGCCTGGCTGCAACGCCTGGGTCATCGCCCGCTGGTGATCGTCGGGGGCGGGACCGGGATGGTCGGCGACCCGAGCGGCAAGCGGACCGAGCGGCCCATGCTCTCGGTGGAACAGATCGATGCCAATGTGGCCGCCATCCGGGCGCAGCTGAGCCGGTTCCTGGAGTTCACCGGGCCCCATGCGGCGACGCTGTTCAACAACGCCGACTGGCTCCGCGATCTCACCCTCATGGAGTTCCTGCGCGATACCGGCAAGCACTTCACCATCAGCTATATGCTGCAGAAGGAAGCGGTGAAGAGCCGGCTGGACAGCGGAATTTCCTTCACCGAATTCGGCTACATGCTGGTGCAGGCCCACGACTACGACCACCTGTTCGAGCAGGAGCACTGCGAGCTTCAGATGGGCGGCGCCGATCAGTGGGGTAACATCACGGCCGGCATCGAGCTCATCGGGAAGAAGCGGGGGGCCCAGGTGCACGGGCTCACCGTGCCGCTGCTCACCACGGCGTCGGGAGCCAAGTTCGGCAAATCGGAAGGCGGCAACATCTGGCTCGATCCGGCCCAGACCAGTCCCTACCAGTTCTATCAGTTCTGGATCAACCAGGACGACCGGGACGTGGACCGCCTGCTCAAGACCTTTTCCTTCCGGCCCCTTCCCGGGATTGCCGAGCTGATGAGGGCACACCGGGCCGCTCCCGAGCAGCGGCTGGCGCAGCGGGAGTTGGCCGGGGAGATGACGGGCCGGATTCACGGTGAGGCCGAAGCCGCCAAGGCGCGCGAAGCGGCCGAAGCGCTGTTCGGGCGGACCGGCGGGCAGGCGGGCGGGCGGGCGGAGGACGCCTTGCTGATGGCGGAGATGCCCGAAGTGCTCATTCCCGCCGCAGAGTTCGGGGAGGGATTGCCGTTCAGCGATGTACTGGTGCGCGCAGGACTCGCGAGTTCAAAGGCGGATGCCCGGCGCGGGATCGAAGGGAAGGGTTACTACGTAAGCGAAGAACCGTGGGCCGATCCGTTTGGACGGCTGGCGCGCTCGGCGCTGGTGGAACGGGATGGGGTCCTGATGACGATTCTCAGGAAGGGGAAGAAGAACTACGTGAGATTGGTCGTCAAATAAGTGCCGGGTGCCGAGTGCCGGGTGCCGGGTGCCGTGCAGAGTACGGCGGGCTAGGTGTCGTTCGGGGTGCATTGTGCCGGGTGCCGTTTCTGGGGGAGGTGCGAGTCCCGGCCGACC
>DASTEX010000579.1:0-3367 GCA_035709185.1 Gemmatimonadales bacterium | reverse complement strand
GCTGGCCGTGGCCCCGCTGGCTCCGGACACGCTCCGGCTCGACTCGGTATACGCCGAGCTCGAACGGCGTTCGCCCTCGTTGCGTGCATCGGCCGCGGGCGCGCGCGCGGCCCACGCGCGAATCGGGCCGGTCACCCGCCTGCCCGATCCCGAGCTCCGGCTCGAGACCATGAACCGCCGGCTGAGCGGTCTCGGACTGGATCCGGTCCTGGGAATGAACCAGGTGACGGTCATGCAGATGGTCCCGCTGGGGGGCCGGATCGGTCTCTCGGCCGATGCCGCCCGGGCCCGTGCCAGTGCGGCCGATCAGCGCGTTCCGGAAAGCCGGCTCACGTTGCGGATGCAGGCCGCCCGCCAGTTCTACACCCTCTATCGCATCGATCAATCGGTGGCGGTGATCCAGGACACGCGCGACCTGGTCCGGCGCCTGGGCCGTACCACCGAGTCGATGTACGCGGTGGGCGAAGGCCGCCAGGCCGACGTGCTGCGCTCCCAGGTGGAGCTGGCCCGCATGAACGAGGAGCTGATCCGGATGCAGGCCATGCGCTCCGCGGAAGCCGCCCGGCTCAACGGGCTGCTCGATCGTGACCCGGCCGACCGGATCGAGGTGGTGTTGCTGCCCGACCTCGGCGTGGACCTGCCGGAGCTGGACTCGCTGGTGATGCTGGCCCTCCGGACCCGTCCCATGCTCCGCGCCGCCCGGGAGGACCTGAACGCGGCCACGGCCGACGAACGCCGGGCCGGCCGTGAGCTGTGGCCCGAGCTGGTGTTAGGCGCCACCTACGGCCAGCGGCGGATGGAAGGGATGACCGACCGGATGGTGAGTTTCATGGTCGGGGCCAGCCTGCCGGTCTGGGCCGGGCGGCGGCAGCAGCAGATGCAGGTGGAAGCGAGCGCCATGCGCGAGATGGCGCAGGCGGAGCTGGCCGCCATGGAGGCCGAGACCCGGGCCCGGGTGACCGAAGTGGTTGCGGAGCTCGGCCGAATCGACCGGTTGCTCGACCTGTACCGGGGAACCGTGCTGCCGCAGAGCCAGGCCGCCGTCGGCTCGGCGCTCTCGGCCTATCAGGTCGGCGCGGTGGACTTCATGACCCTGCTCGACAACCAGATGGCCGTGAACCGTTACCGGCTGGAGGTGGTTACCCTGACCGCCGAACGCGGGATCATGCTGGCCGAGCTGGAGATGCTTACCGCGGTTTCGTGGGTATCGTCGTCGGCCGCCGTTCCGGCTGGAGGCATACAATGAAAACCAGAACGATTGCCGGTGGGGTGGGATTCCTGATCGCACTGGCCCTGGTCATCGCTGCGGTCGTGAAGTTCGCCTCGCCCCCCCAGGCGGCGACGCAGGAGGGGCACGATCACGCCGCCATGGCCCCCGGGGGCGACGAGTCCAAACCGGTTCAGCTCTCCTCCGGGGACCAGCGTCGGATCGGGATCACCTTCGCCACGGCGGAGCAGGGCAGCCTCACTCGCAACGTGCGGGTCGTCGGTGTGGTGGCGTTCGACGAGACCCGGGTCCGGACCGTGACGGCTCGGGTGGACGGGTACGTGGAACGGCTGGACGCCGATTTCACCGGCCGGCTGGTCCGGACCGGCGAGCCGCTGTTATGGCTGTACTCCCCCATGATCGAGGCGGCGCAGCAGGAGCTGCTTCTGTCCCGGGAATTGGTGCACTCCCTCGCCGCCGGTGATCCGGAGGGCAGGGCAGCGGCCGAGCGCACGGTGGAAGGGGCCCGCCAGCGGTTGCGGCTGTGGAACGTCTCCGAAGCGACCGTTGCGGCGGCCGAACGAACCGGCAGCCCCGTCCGGCAGGTTCCGTTGCACTCGCCCTACCCGGGTTTCGTGATCGAGAAGAACGTCAATCAGGGACAGCGGGTGATGGTGGGTGATCCCCTGTTCCGCCTGGCGGATCTGAGCGTCGTCTGGGTCGAAGGCGAGGTGTTCGAACAGGATCTGCCGCTGGTGCGCCGGGGCGCCCGGGTACTGGCTTCGTTCCAGGCGCTGCCCGGTGTCGAACGGGTGGGCCGGCTCACCTACATCTACCCCACGGTCGATCCCACTACCCGCACGGCCAAGATCCGGGTGGAACTGGCCAATGCTGATCTGGCACTCAAGCCGGGGATGTACGCCACGATCCAGTTCGACGGCGTGGCGGCCCAAGGCGTCAGCGTTCCCCGGTCGGCGGTCCTCTCCACCGGAGCGCGCCACCTGGTGTTTCTGAAGCAGGGCGACGGACCCTTCCAGCCTCGCGAAGTGGTGATTGGTGTGAGCACGCCGGAGCGGATCCAGATTCTCCGCGGCCTGTCGCCCGGCGACAGCGTGGTGGCCTCCGCCACCTTCCTGCTCGACGCCGAGTCCAACCTGGGCACCCTGCTGGGAGGAATGGGAGACATGCCCGGCATGGATGTGGGGCCGCTCAAGAAGCCGGCGCCGCCTCCCGCTCGGCCCGACAGCCGCGACCACGATGATCATGGAGGGCACGACTGATGCTCGGCCGGATCATCATCTGGTCGACCCGGAACCGGGTCCTGGTGGGACTGTTCGTGCTGGCCAGCGTGGCCGCGGGCATATGGGCGATCCGGACGACCCCGCTCGAAGCGCTGCCGGACCTGAGCGACGTGCAGGTCATCATCGAGACCGAATACAGCGAGCAGGCCCCCCGGATCGTTGAAGACCAGGTCACCTATCCCGTCGCGGCCGAGATGCTCAAGGTACCGGGCGCTCGAACCGTGCGCGGCTACTCGTTCTTCGGCGTTTCGTTCGTTTACGTGATCTTCGAAGACGGCACTGATCTCTACTGGGCCCGTTCCCGGGTGCTGGAGTACCTGAACGGGCTCAAGGGCCGCCTGCCGGCCACCGTGTCTCCCTCACTCGGCCCGGATGCCACCGGGCTGGGCTGGGTATTTCAGTATGTCCTGGAGGACACCAGCGGCACCCATACGCTGGCGGATCTGCGAAGCCTCCAGGACTGGACTCTGCGGTATGCGCTGACCTCGGTGCCGGGCGTAGCCGAGGTCGCCACCGTGGGCGGCTTCGAGAAGCAGTACCAGATCGATCTCGAGCCGGCCCGGCTCCAGGCGTACGGCGTGTCGATCACCCGGGTCATGGAGGCGATCCGCAACGCCAACTCCGATGTCGGGGCGATGGTGGTGGAGCTGGCCGAACGGGAGTACATGGTCCGGGGGCTCGGCTACCTGCGATCCCTCGACGACATCGAGAATGTGGTGGTGACGGCCACGGCCACCGGCACCCCGGTGCGGGTGGCTGAGCTGGGACGGGTGAGTACCGGTCCCGCGGTGCGCCGGGGGATCGCCGATCTCGACGGCCGGGGCGACGTGGTGGGCGGCATCGTCGTCATGCGGTTCGG
>DASTEX010000578.1:0-4652 GCA_035709185.1 Gemmatimonadales bacterium | reverse complement strand
CAAGGCCGAGCTGGAGTCGCTCCGCAACGAGGTGGATCAGGCAACCCGGAAGGGCGACCTCCAGCGCGCCGCCGAGCTGCGTTATGGCCGGATCCCGGAGCTGGAGCGGCTGATTTCGGAAGATGAAATCCGGCTGGCCGATGTCCAGAAGAACGCGAAGTATCTGCGGGAGGAAGTCGACGCCGAGGACATCGCGGAGATCGTGGCCAAGTGGACCGGAATCCCGGTTACCAAGATGATGGAGTCGGAACGCGAGCGGCTGACCCAGCTGGAGAGCGAGCTGCACCGCCGGGTTGTGGGCCAGGAGGAAGCCGTTACTGCCGTCGCCAACGCAGTGCGCCGGAGCCGGGCCGGGTTGCAGGATCCCAACCGCCCCACCGGGTCCTTCATCTTCCTGGGGCCCACCGGGGTCGGCAAAACCGAGACCGCCCGGGCGCTGGCCCAGTTCCTGTTCGACGACGAGCGGGCCATGGTCCGGCTGGACATGTCGGAGTACATGGAGAAGCACTCGGTGGCCCGCATGATCGGCGCGCCGCCGGGCTACGTGGGCTATGAAGAAGGCGGCCAGCTCACCGAGGCGGTGCGGCGCCGGCCGTACAGCGTGGTGCTGTTCGACGACATCGAGAAGGCGCACCCCGACGTCTTCAACGTGCTGCTTCAAATCCTGGACGAGGGCCGGCTCACCGACAGCCAGGGGCGGGTGGTGGACTTCCGCAATACCGTCATCATCATGACCTCGAACATCGGCTCGGCTCACATTCTCGAATGGGCTTCTCAGCCGGGGAGGCGAACGGACGGGCAGGCGGGCTGGGACCAGGTGGCGGAACGAGTGAAGGGAGAATTGCGCCTCCACTTCCGTCCCGAGTTCCTGAACCGGGTGGACGACATCGTGGTGTTCCGGCCGCTGTCGCGGGATGACCTGGGCAAGATCGTGGATCTCCAGCTCGACCACCTGCGCCGGCTGCTGGGCGACCGCAAGATCGGCCTCGAGGTGAGTCCCGCGGCCGAGCAGCTGGTAGCCGACCTGGGGTACGATCCGGTCTACGGCGCCCGCCCGCTCAAGCGGGTGATCCAGAGCCGGATCCAGAACCCGGTGGCGCTGGAGCTGCTGGAAGGGCGGTTTGCCGAAGGCGATACCATCCGGGTGGACGCCCGGGACGGGCAGCTGGCGTTCGAGAAACGGATCTAGTCGCGAGTCGCGAGTCGCTAGTCGTCAGCCCCATTGGACCAGATCCGCGGAGGGGGGGGTGGCCTCACGGCTCGCGACTCACGACTCGTGACTCCCATGCGATTTGCGACTTGGCAACTCCGGTGGCAGGTTTCGGCTTCCGATTTCCAACCCGTCCGTCCCAAGGAGCTTGCTATGCGTTACGGTTTCCTGATACTGCTGGTGGGGGTGGTTGCCTGCCGGCCCGCCGCCGACCAGCCGGCCGCGGACACGACTGCCTCGGTCGCCCCTCCGGCCCCGGCGCCCCTCGCACTGGCCGATCTGGCCGGTACCTGGGATATGAAGAGCATGGCTGAGGGTTCCGACAGTGTGCTGGTGACTTTTGAGTTGATGGCCACTGCCGACACCACCGGATGGATGCAGCATTTCGCCGGCCGGGACCCGATTCCCATGCGAGTCCTCGCCGTTGCCGGCGACAGCGTGATTACCGAAACGGGCCCCTTCGAGAGTGTGCTGCGGCCGGGCGTTCAGGTCACCACCCACAGTGTGATGCGGCTCCAGGATGGCCGCCTGGTTGGCACGACCATAGCCCGTTACAAGACGTCAGGTCCGGATTCGGTGGTTCGGATCCGCACCGAGGGAACCCGGCGACCGTAGTGCGCCTGGCGCCGGCCGATCTGGAAGGGATGCGGTCGGCGCTGGCCTCGGCCGCGGAGGCCCAGGCCGCCGGAGAGGTGCCGGTCGGAGCGGTGATCGTGCAGGACGGCCGCAGCGTAACCCGGGCCCATAACGAGACTGTACACCGTCGCGACCCCACGGCGCACGCCGAGATCCTGGCAATTCAGGACGCGCTGCGCCGTCTGGGAACGGACCGCCTTACCGAAGCCACCCTGTACGTGACCCTCGAGCCCTGCGCCCAGTGCGCTGGGGCCATTGTGCTGTCCAAGGTTGGGCGGGTGGTCTTCGGCGCCTGGGACGACAAGGCCGGCATGGCGGGGTCGGTCGGAGATCTCCTGCGGCATCCCCGACTCAATCACCGGCCGGAAGTCATCGGGGGCGTGCTGGCGGACGAGTGCGGAGAGTTATTGCGGGGGTTCTTCGCGGAGCGGCGGATCATCGAAGGACCATGACAGGTCAGCCGCACCACCACCATCCTCCGGCGGTCCCGGCCGGACATGACGCTCACTCGCCATCCCCGGCTGCAGCGCACGACAAACACACCGGCCATTCGGTCGGCATGTTCCGCGACAAGTTTATCGTTTCGCTGCTCCTTACCATCCCCACGTTGATCTGGGGGCACATGCTCCCCCGGCTCCTCGGCTATTCTCCACCGGCCATCCCTGGTTCAAATTGGATTCCTCCCGTCTTCGGAACGGCGGTCTTCTTCTACGGGGGCTGGCCGTTTCTGCAGGGAGCGCTCAGGGAACTTCGGGCCCGGCTGCCCGGCATGATGACGCTGATCGCGCTGGCCATTTCGGCGTCGTTTCTCTTCAGCCTGGCGGTGACTTTCGGCTTCCGGGGGATGCCGCTCTGGGAAGAGCTCGCGACCCTGGTCACCATCATGCTGCTGGGCCACTGGATCGAGATGCGCTCCATCGCCCAGGCAGAGGGGGCTGTGGCAACGCTGGCCAGGCTGCTGCCCGGCACCGCCACCCGGATAACAGGCGGCCCGGAAGAAGAGCGGACCGAGGACGTGCCCCTGGCTGCGCTGGCGGATGGCGACCTGGTCCTGGTACGCCCCGGCTCGAGCATCCCGGCGGATGGGGAAGTGCGTGACGGCCGGAGCAACGTCAACGAAGCCATGATTACCGGCGAGTCGCGACCGGTGTCGAAGGCCGTGGGCGACCGGGTGATCGCCGGAACCGTCAACGGGGAAGGATCGCTTCGGGTCAGGGTGACCGGCACGGGAGAGCGGACCGCCCTCGCCGGCATCATTCGGCTGGTGGAGCAGGCCCAGCGATCCAAGGGACGGGCCCAGGTGCTGGCGGACCGCGCGGCGGCGTGGCTCACTATCATCGCCCTCGTGGCCGGGACCACCACCCTGATTGTCTGGCTCTTGAGTGGAGCCGAGGCTGCCTTTGCGATCGAGCGCTTCGTGACCGTGCTCGTGATTGCCTGCCCCCATGCGCTGGGGCTGGCGGTGCCGCTGGTCATCGCCATCTCCACCACCCTGGGGGCCCAGAGCGGTCTCCTGGTGCGGGACCGGCGGGGACTGGAGGAAGCCCGCCTGCTGGACACCGTCGTCTTCGACAAGACCGGCACGCTGACCCTGGGGCAACATCGAGTCGTGGCGACGCGGATGGCTGCCGGGCTGGGCGAAGCGGACGCGATCCGCCTGGCTGCTGCGGTGGAGCAGGATTCGGAGCACCCGGTCGCGAAGGCGATCGTGACGACGGCTCACGAGCGGGGCTGGCATCCGGCAAGAGCCACCGAGTTCAGGGCCATCGCTGGCCACGGCGTGGAAGCCACCGTCGATGGCCGCCGACTGGCGGTGGGCGGGCCCAACCTGCTGCAGCGGATGCAGGTGACTCCGGACGGCGATCTGCTCCAGTTCGCCGATGAATCAGGCCGGCGGGGGCAGAGTGTGGTCTACCTGGTCGAGAACGGGCGGGCCCTGGCGGCCTTCGCCGTGGCGGATGCCGTCCGGCCGGAGTCGGCGGAAGCGGTCGAGCGATTGCACCAGTTAGGCGTCGAAGTGGCAATGCTCACCGGCGACGCCCGGGCGGTGGCCGACGGAGTAGCGCGAGAGCTGAAGATCGACACCGTGTTCGCCCAGGTGCTGCCCGACGCGAAAGCGGCCAGGATCCAAGAGCTCCAGCGCCGGGGCAAACGGGTCGCAATGGTGGGCGACGGCGTCAATGATGCGCCCGCGCTGGCGACCGCCGACGTGGGAATTGCCGTTGGGGCGGGAACCGACGTCGCGGTGGAAGCGGGCGATGTGGTCCTCGTGCGGAGCGACCCGCGCGATATCCCGCGGATCATCGCGCTCTCGCGCGCCACCTACCGCAAGATGGTGCAGAACCTCTGGTGGGCCACCGGGTACAACATCGTCGCCATTCCGCTCGCGGCCGGGGTGCTGGCGCGGCAGGGATTCCTGCTTTCTCCCGCGATGGGGGCGGTGCTGATGTCGGCCAGTACCGTCATCGTGGCCCTCAACGCCCAATTGCTCCGGCGGGCCCGGACCTGAGCCGGCCACTTCAAGAAGTGATAATGCTTCCCTCATAGTCCGTTGCGGTGGCCAGCCGTAGGTTGCTGGCATGGTTCCCAGGCTCAAGCCGGCTGTTCTGGCGCTCCTGGCCTTCGTCAGCGTGCTGGCGTGGACCCCGATCCGAGTCGAGGCGGGTGGCGCCGTGCATTGCCAGGAAACCGGTTCGGCGCCGAACTCCGACCACGCGCCAACCGGCCAGCCTGATTGCGGCTCGCCTTGTGATCCCGGAGCCTGCCCACCCGGTCCCTGCGCGTCACTCACACCCCAGATAGTAAC
>DASTEX010000577.1:0-3551 GCA_035709185.1 Gemmatimonadales bacterium | reverse complement strand
AGCTCAGGAGCAGAGATCTACCCGGATGCCAGCGCTTCGTTCCAGCGCCCGCTCGTAAACCACCGCGGCGGCCGCAACGTCCTGAATCGCGGTGCCGGTGCTGTCGAACACGATGATCTCTTCCTCCGACCGCCGGCCCGGCTTCGTACCCGCCACGACTTCCCCCAGCTCGGCGCGCACGTCCTCCCGCCGCAGCCGATTGGCGGCAATGGCGTGGTGCAGGTCGCCGATCGTGGCACACTGCTCCAGGACATCTGCCACGATCGCGCTCGCCGCCAACAGGTCGACCTCGATTTCCTGCTTCTCCTCGCTGTCGGCCCCGACGGCGGCGATGAAGCTGCCGGGAGCCACCTGCTCCGGGCCGAGAAATGCCTTGCGCGAGGTGGTGCAGGTCACCCACAGGTTGGTGTCTGGCGTCGCCCTACGAAGCTCCTCGATCGGTACGACCGGGACCCCGAGCTCGCCTTCCATCTCGCGCGCGAACCGGTGAGCCGCCTCCGCGATTGCATCCCACGCATACACCCGTGAGACCGGCCGGACCCGGCTCACCGCCCGGAGCTGCACCCGGCCCTGATTGCCGCAACCACAGATGGCCACCACCGTGTCACCCGGCCGGGCGAGGTACTTCGCCGCGACCGCGGTGGCCGCACCGGTTCTCAACGTGGTGATCTCGATCGAATCCATGATGGCGAGAGGCGATCCATCGGCGGCATCGCACAGCACGATGACGCCCTGAATGGTCGGCAGGCCGTGGCGCTCGCGATTGCGGGGGAAGTTGCCGTTGGTCTTGACCACGCAATAACTCCGCCCCCGGTCCAGCAGCGCAGCCTTGATGTGGAAGCCGCCTTCGTTCACGGGCATGCCGAGTACACCGGGCCGGGGAACTCGCCCCAGGGCCAGGGCGCAGAAGGCCGCTTCGACAGCCTCGATGCAGTCATCCAGGGACAGCAGACCGGCAACCTCGCGTCGGGTCAGGATCAGGGGGCCTCTTGTCACGGGAATCCTCTGATGATACAGTTGTGATACATGGTAGATCCTACTGTGATAACGGCGCAAGAGGCCGGGAGTGACCCCCCCTGGCTCCTCCTGATCCACCGGCTCCCGCCCAAGCCGGACTACCTCCGGGTGAAGGTGCGGCGCCGGCTCCAGCGGCTGGGCGCCCTTCCCCTCAAGAACTCGGTCTATGTCCTGCCCCGTACCGAGGAAGCGCTGGAGGACCTGCTCTGGCTCCAGCGCGAGATTGCGGCCGAGGGTGCGGAGGCCACGGTGTGCGAAGCCTCGTTCGTCGCGGGGATGACCAACGCGGAGATTGCCGGAATGTTCTCGAGTTCCTCAGCGCCACTCGCTGGCGCGGATGACACCGACCGGATGACTCCCGGCCGCACCTGGGTCACCCGCCAGAACGTGCATGTCGACCGGATCGCGAGCGCCTGGCTGATCCGCCGTTTCATCGATGGCGAGGCCCGCTTCAAGTTCGTCCCTGCCCGCGGCTACCAGCCGCAGCCGGGCGAGCTCCGGTTCGACATGTTCGAGGCCGAATACACCCATGAGGGCGACCGCTGCACCTTCGAGACCCTGGTCAAGCGGTTCCGGCTCAAGGACCGGGCGCTCCGGGCCATCGGGGAGATTGTCCACGATGTGGACTGCAAGGACGAGAAATTCGGGCGGCCGGAGGCGGCCGGCGTGGCGAGCCTGATTCAGGGCATCGCCCGGGCCCACCCCGCTGATGCCGACCGGATCGAGCGCGGCAGCCAGCTCTTCGACGATCTCTACGCCCGGTTCCGCACCGAGCGCGACTGAGCCGCAGGCATGGGGCCGCTGGCCCGCTACTTCCTGGGCCTGGGAGCCACGGGGTTCGGCGGCCCCATCGCGCTGGTCGGCTACATGCAGCGCGACCTGGTGGAGCGCCGGCGCTGGTTCAGCCAGCAGGAATACGTGGAAGGACTGGCCTTCTCCCAGCTCGCGCCCGGCCCGCTGGCCGCGCAGCTGGCTATCTACCTCGGCTGGAGCCGGGGCGGTACCTGGGGCGCAACGGTGGCGGGGCTGGCGTTCGTGCTGCCGTCGTTCGTCATGGTGCTGATCCTGTCGGAGCTGTATCAGCGTTATGAGGGACTGGCGTGGCTCCAGCGCGCCTTCTACGGCATCGGCGCCGCCGTCATCGCGATCGTGGCCCGGAGTGCCGTCAAGCTCTGCCGCCTGAGCCTGAAGCAGGACCGGCTTCTCTGGCTCATCTTCGCGGTGAACGCGGCCGTGGTGGTCGCGACCCGGTCGGAGATCCTCACGGTCTTCTTTGCCAGCGGCGTCGCGGTACTCGTGCTCCGGCGCGGCCTGCGTTCGGTCCCGGCCGCATCCTGCCTCGGCCTGCCCCTCCCCTTCGCAACGAACGCGGTCTCGCCAGCCGGCGGTTCGCTGTTGTGGCAGATCCTGCTGTTCTTCGCCCAGGCGGGAGCAGTGGTGTTCGGGAGCGGGCTCGCGATCGTGCCGTTCCTCTACGGCGGCGCAGTCGAGGGGCACGGGTGGCTGACCGAGCGCCAGTTCCTCGACGCGGTGGCCGTGTCCATGATCACGCCCGGACCGGTGGTGATCACGGTGGCATTCATCGGATACCTGGTGGCCGGCCTCTCCGGCGCCACGGTAGCGGCGGTAGGGGTGTTCCTACCGGTCTACCTCGTTGTGGTGATCGCCGCGCCGGTCTTCAGCCGTTACGCGAAAAATCCCCGGGTGATCGGGTTCGTTGAAGGGGTGACCGCGGCCGCAACCGGCGCGATCGCGGGAGCGGTGATCATATTGGCACAGCGAGCCATCACCGATCTCACCACCGGTCTGATCGCGCTCGCGACGCTGGGGCTGACATTCCAGTTCCGGAAAGTGCCCGACCCGGCGGTCATCGCTGCGGCTGGCGCCGCTGGTTTGCTCCTGGGTTGACCGGGTCACCTTCGCCAGGACGGTTCCCCAGGCAACGGAGTCACCCGCTGTAATCGCGGTCATCACCTGGGCCTGCGGGAGAATCCCCGTCGCTTCGGATTACTCCCTCCTCCACGTTTTGTTATTGCGGGGTCCCGCCTAACGCATC
This sequence comes from Gemmatimonadales bacterium, assembly GCA_035709185.1. Classification (GTDB taxonomy): domain Bacteria; phylum Gemmatimonadota; class Gemmatimonadetes; order Gemmatimonadales; family GWC2-71-9; genus SZUA-320. The sequence continues at coordinate 478 of DASTEX010000577.1, read as the reverse complement.
AGCAGAAACACCGCGACGGCGAAGATCAGAATCACCATCCCGATGATCATCCGACGGGCTATCGGCGATACCATCTCCCGCATCACCTGCCCCGCCACCTTGCGAGTGAATTCGGCCTGGCTGGGCGGCTGCACTGCCGGCATGGGCGCCGGCGCCGAGCCGCTCGCACCCGGCGCGGCAGCGGCAGCTGCCCGGGCCTTCACCACTTCGTTAAGACCGCTCAGGCTCTGGTTGATGATGGCCTTGGCCGACGTCTCGACCAACCGTTGCCCCACGCTGGCGAGCCGGCCGCCGACCTGGGCGTCGCCGTCGTAGGTCAGGCGGGTACGCGCACCATCGGGCGCCAACCTAAGATTGCCGGTGGCCTGCACGAACCCGGGGGCGCCCCGGCCGTCCACCACCATGGTGTACCCTTCGGGCGGCCGGATGTTCTCCAGCTTCACCCGGCCCTGGAACTGGCCCTGGACCGGGCCCACCT
>DASTEX010000576.1:0-11138 GCA_035709185.1 Gemmatimonadales bacterium | reverse complement strand
GGCAATCCGGCCCGTACCCTGGAGCCGGGTTTGGCGAACCCGGCCAGGCGGCCCGCAGTTCATCGTCGCTGAAGGGTCGTGTCATCCCGCCCTCGTCGGTGTGATGCCCATGAGGGTCAGCTGTCGGCGGAGCTGTTCCAGTCCGCGATAGATCAGGTTGCGGGCCCGCGCCTCGGACCACCCGAGGGCTCGAGCGATATCGTGACGGTCGTAGCCTGAAAGATGAAAGCGGACGGCCACCCGGCGATCGGGCGGCAGCGTCGCAACCGCGGCCTGGATCCGCGCCCCCAGCTCGCGCGACTCGGCTTCTTCGTGCGGGTTCGGTTGGGGGACGGGGAGATCGTCCTGTTCTTCCAGATCGTCCGACCGGTCGGCGGCGCGAGCCCGACGCCGCCGGAGCAGGTCCAGCGCGGCCGTGGTGGCCACCTGGTAGAGATAGGAGCTGCCCAGGGCTTCGATGTCCTTGCCGCCCTGTTCCGCCTGCCAGAGGCGGATCCGGACGTCCTGCATCACCTCGTCCAGATCGGCGTCCACCAGACCGCGGCGCACGCCGACGCTCCGCACCATGGTGCGGAAGCGCTCGAGCACGTTGCCGATCCGGGATGAGGTGGGATCGTGGCCAGCTTCCACCCCGCGATTGTATCCGCGCCGCTCCTGAGTCCGCAACCGCGACTGGGACGGCAGACGCAGGGGACCGCTCCCCAGGCCGTTGAGCGTGAGTGCCCCCGACGCCTCACCCCCCACGCTGGACTCCCTTCGGGCAGCTGGGCCGCCTGACACTGGCGAACTGGATGAAGAGAACCTCCTGGAGATCGATCTCCCGTCCGCCCTGCCGGACGGTTCCTTCGGACCAGGCAACCCTGGTGAGCGTCACCCGGCCGGTGGTCCGGCGCCCGTCCCGGAACACCACGACATCCTGGCAGGCCCTCCCCGTGGGCCCGGCGACTGAAGCCCCGTCGCCCCCGGATCCCTTGACCCGGGCCGCGATGTAGTCCACCCGTGACCGGGAGATCGCCGGCGCCCGGCGCTCGAACTCGCCGACCGAGAGCGACAGGTGACCGTCGTCCGGCGCGCCGAGCGGATTTGCCTCCAGCCGGGTGCCGTCGAGCAGGTAGACGTCCCACTGGCGCCAGCCGCCCTGCGCGTGGAGGACGGTGGGCGCCAGCAGCAGCCCGGCGAGCGCGATCAGCCTAACGCCAGGAAATCGGGCCATAGGGATACACCGGCAGAGGTATGGTGGTCACCGAGCTTTCCTTCCCCGGCTGAAACAGCACCAGGGTCTTGACCGGCATGGTCACGTCGAACAGCAGCACGGCCAGGGCCCGTCCATCAGGCGACCACGCGGCCGAGAAGACCGACTTGGGCATCCGGGTCAGCTGGGAAAGCTCCGGCTGGCGGGTCAGCGCCATGGACCAGAGCTGCCGGTTCCACACGAACGCGAGGGTGGAGCCATCCGGGCTCACCGCCGGTGCGCCAGCAGGGGTGCTGACCTGGTTGCCGTCGATCCGTTCCAGGGAACGGAGCGAAGGATCCGCCAGCCAGATCCCGGCACTCTGGCAGAACGTGCCGAACATCAGCAGCCGTCCGTCGGGCAGCCACTCGGGCTCGGCGTACCCTTCAAAGCTGGCCACCAGGTTGCCCTGGCGATCGGCCACGGTCACGTAGTCGGACCAGTACATGTCGTAGTTGTTCTTGCAGATCCGCCCGCCGCCGCCGCGGCTCCGGAACGCTACCAGACGGCCGTTAGGCGAGAGTCGGGGGGTCCCACAGGCCTGATTGCTGGTCCAGTTGAATTCCTTGCAGACGAAGAGCGGCCGGCCCGGCACGTCGCGCGTGTCGGCAACCACGATACCGTGGTCCGCGCTCCAGCCCGCCGCCAGCCGGCTGACAAACGCCATTTCACCGTTGCGGCCGCGACTGGGATCGAGTCCGTCGAACCGGACCGTCAGGTTGCTGGTCGCGAGGTCGAAGTCCTGGACCGTCGTGGGAGAAAAGGGATCCCCATTCCCGGGGGTGGCGAACGTCAGCACGCCCTGGTAGGCCCCGCCCGCACCCGTGGCCGAGGCCGGCTCCGGCAACCCATCCGTGCCGCGGACCACACGCCATACGATCGAGGCGCACACCACCACCGCCGTCAGTTGTAGCCCTCGATAAACAATGCCATGCCGTCGCATTGATGCTCCCGCTGTACCGGTCGTGAAGGATGACAGCGCCGCCCGGAGGCGGCGCCGCGCTTGGCTTTGAACGCTCAGTACTTGATGCAGCCTTTGACCGAGCCGAAGTCGAAGCAGATGTTGATGGACAGGGCGCCCTTGCGGGTCATCCGGGCCGGCCGGTGCCCGGCCAGCTGCATCGTCACCTGCTGCGAGCCCGTGCTCAGCTCCTCGGTATCGTCGCCCCCGTCGGTGGTAAACACCCGCACCGCCCCGACCGCCACCCCGCTCGCGTTGGCGACCATTCCGGCCGCGGCGTCGTCATTGCCGCTTGAAGCCGCGGCGTGGAATTCCTGGGCGAACTGGCCGTCGCTGGCCAGCTTGCGGGCGAACGCCAGCTGGGCCGCGTTGAGCTTGGCAACCGCCTGGACCACCTGGCCGGGATTGGCCTGGGCGGTGGCCACGGTCGGAGCGGCGATTCCCGCCAGGACCAGGGCGCTGTACATCAGGATCCGGCTCTTCGACGTCATCTGTTCTCCTCTTCGCTCGGGTTATGAGCCCCGCCGGGCGACCTTCGCCCGCTTGTTCGGGGCTGCCTTTCGTGGAACGAAGCGGAGGCCGTATCATTCTCACCGCAGCATGACCGGGCTCGGATGGGTGGGAGCGCTGGGGCTGGCCGCGATCGTCGCGGGCCAGGGCCCCGCTCGCGGAGAGGACCCGCGGGCCATCGTGGCCGTTGCCACCCGGGCCGTCGAAGGCGACAGCGCGGGCCGGCTGCGGGCCCGTTGGAACGCCCGGCTGAGCCGTGATGCCGGCGACCGGTCCGCTCTGCTGGGCCTCGCCACCCTCTCCCGACTCCAATACGACTATCCCGCCGCCACCGCGGCCTATCGCCGGCTCATGGCCGGTGCTTCCGATCGGCATTCGCTGTATGCCCGAATGGGGCTGGCGGAGGGATTGGAGGAGCGGCGCTACAGCCGCATCGCGCGGGCGGAATACGACACCGCCCTGGGGCTCGCCCGCCGGCTGGGAGACCGGACGGCTCAGGCCGCCATCCTGCTCGAGCTGTCGTTCATGCGGGGACGGCTCGAAGGCGTGAAAGTCGCCGAGGCCTTTCTCGACAGCGCCGCCGGTCTGATATCGCCCGACCAGTTCGACCTTCAGGCTGGCCTTCGGAGCCGGCGGGGCATAACGCTCGCGCTGCGGGGTCGGGCGGCGGAAGCCTCCATCGAAGCCGATTCGGGTATCGCCCTGGCTCGCCGGGCCCGGGCGCCCAAGGCCGAGGCGGATGGCTTCCGGATCAAAGGCCAGGTGCTGCAGTACCGCGGCCAGTGGGACTCCGCGCTGGCTGCGCTGCACCAATCGGAAGAATTGTATCTCCGCGCGCGGAACCGCAGCACGCTCGCCAATTCGCTGATCTGGCACGCCCAGGTGCTCGGCAGTCAGGGCCGGTACGGCGAGATGCGCCAGGTGATGCAGCGGGCGCTGGCGGAAGGGGAAGCGACCCACAATCCCGCGGCCATCGCCGACGCCCATCGGGCCTTCGGAGTGCTGGGCCAGATGTTCGGCGACTGGCCCGGCGCGGCCGAACATCTCAAGGCCGCCGCAGCCACCTCGAAGGAGTCCGGCGATTCATCGGGCGTCCAGTACGCCAGGAAGTATCAGGTCATGGTATCGATGGTGGCAGGAGATCTCCCCACCGCGAAGCGGCTGACTCTGGAGCGTCTGGCGTACGCCCGCCAGACCCAGGCGGCCAATGAGCGCTTCGAGTCGGCCCGCAATCTCGCTGATATCCTGGAGCTCGAAGGGGATCCGGCCGGCGCGCTCAGCGCGCTGGAGGAGGCCCGGGCGCAACTGCGCCTGCTTCCCGGTGCGGCCTACGGTCTCTGGCTCCACCACGATGAAGCCCGGCATGCGTTGGCGCGGGGTGATCTCGGGACTGCGGCGCGGCTGTTCGAGTCCTTCATTCGGGGCGAGGCCGGCCCGATCGGAAACGTGCCTCGCTTCGACGGCCGGGTCCGTCTCGCCGAGGTCTACGCTCGGCGGGGAGATGTCATTCGGGCCGGGCAGGAGCTGGACGCCGCGACCCGCGAGCTGGATGAATGGCGCGCCGGGCTCAGTGATGCCGAGCTCCGAACCATGGCGTTCCAGGTGGTCGCTACGGTCGATGCCGCGGCGGCGGATCCGAACGCGATCGCGCGCAGCGCGGCACGGGTGCTCGCGGCCCTGGCCCAGGCGGGGAAGCCGGACCAGAGCTTCGCGCTGGCCGAGCGGTGGCGGGCCAGGGAATTGATGGACCGGCTCAACCGGTCTGCCGCACTCCGGACCAGCAAGCCGGGCAATGCCTCAGCCGGCGCCGTGACTGGCGCGCCTCCCCGCAGTGCGATCGAAGTGGCCTCGGCCCTCCCCGATTCCCGGACGGCGTTGCTCGAGTTCGTGGCGGTCCAGGGGGCTCCGCTGACTGCCTTCGTGATTCAGCGAAGGGGCGTCCAGGCACGGGTCATCCCGCTCGATTCCCTCACCGACCTGGTCGGGCGGTTCAACGCCCTGGTTGAGGCCGGAGCCGATGCCCGGCGACTGGCGCGCACTCTGGCTGAGCGGCTCCTGGATCCGATCCTCCCGCTGCTTGATCCCTCGGTCAGTCGACTGATCATCGTTCCCGATGGACCGCTGCATCGTCTGACGTTCGATGCCCTCTTGCTCGCCGACGGCCGATTCCTGGTCGAGCGTTATGCCGTGGGGCTGGCGCCGTCCGCGTCGGTCGCGGTCGCTCTATGGGCCCGGCGCGCCGCCAGGCAACCGGCTGGACCGGTGCGCCTGCTGGCTCTGGGTGATCCAAGCGTCTCCCGCTCCCGGGCCGATGACACCCGCGATGGCGCGACCGATGGTTTGCCGGTGACCACCAGGGCGGGGGATCTGCCGCCCCTGAAAGGCGCTGCCCGCGAGGCCCGGCTCGCGGCGCGGTATGCCGCGTCGGCCGACGTCCGGCTGGGCCGGGACGCGAGTGCGGCTTTCCTCAAGCGAACCGATCTGCGGCCCTATCGGGTACTCCACTTTGCCACCCATGCCATCGTCAACGAACGTTCGGTCGCGGGCACAGCGCTGGCCCTGGCGCCGGAACCGGGAGAGAGCGGCTTCCTCGGGACCGGCGATGTGGCCGCGTTGCGGATCGATGCCGACCTGGTGGTGCTGTCTGCCTGTACCTCGGCCGGGGGGAAACTCGCGAACGGTGAGGGCGTTCAGGGCCTCACCTCCGCCTTCCTGCAGGCCGGCACCCGCTCCATCGTCGCGACCGCGTGGAGAATCCCCGACCAGGAAGTGGTCCCGCTGGTGGAGGCGTTCTATGCCGGTCTCGCGCGGGGAGAATCGGTGATGGACGCGCTGCGGGCCGCCAAGATCGGGGCCATGAAAAAGGGAATGCCGCCACGGGCATGGGCGGCATTCCTGGCCATTGGCGATCCGCTGACCCGCGTCCCGCTCCGGGCCCCAGCCCGGTCCTGGTGGTCAGCGATCTTTGGCGGCCGCCGTTAGGCGGCCCTGGTCACTGGTTCTGCAGATAAGACAGTATCGCGCTGGTCTCCTCCTTGGTCGGTGGCTTCACGTTCATCCGCTCCATGTTCCGCTCCATGCGCAGGAACACCGCCAGCCAGTCCTGCGAAGAATGCACTTTCGGATCCGGCAGGGTGTGGCAGCGGCTGCACACTTCGGAGAACTCGGCGCGGCCGGGCCCTTCGGGCAGGGAGGCGCCGCTGACCTGGAGGGCGTTCGCCGTCAGGTAAGCGAGCATGGTGCTCCGGGCACCTGCGTCGGGGACCTGGATGCTGTACTGGGCCGGGACCCGCCCCATGCGGAGCCACATCCGGCGCGCCACACTGGGCCAGTCCGTAGCGCTGTGCATGGTGGGTGAAGGCAGCTCGTGGCATTGGGCGCAGTGGGAGGCCAGCAGGGTAGCGCCGGGCGATCCCGGATCCGGCAGGTCGGCAGCGGTCACACCCGCCGGCGGCAGTCCCACCTTGGTGGAGGTGAGCAGCAATTCATCGGACCAGGGTCCCGCCGCCGCGGATTGGGCTTCTGCTTCCATTCCCGCGCCACTACTGGATCGTTGACAGCCGGATTGCAGCAGCAAGGCGGCAGGGAGAACCAAGAAGTACAGCGGCTTGACCCACATGGGCCCCTCCTGGTGGGAATGCCCGTGAGCGTGCAGGTCAACGATGCTGAGAACGGGCTGAAGTGATTCTGAAGTGTGAGTGAGTCTTATCGGGAGTGATTGTGAAACTTGTCACAAGCCTGGGTAGTTGCTGCGCCCCCTACGGGTGGTTGACCGCTGGTGCCCCGCCTGCCCGCCTGCCCGTCTAGAAGGAGAACGAAAACCCGATCCCCGACGGCCCCACTGCGATCGGGAGTTGCCGGTGGGAGCGAGTCGCCCAGCGTCCCGCCAGGACCCCGATGGCGGCTCCGCCCAGCACATCCGAGAGCCAGTGCTTGTCGTCGTTGATCCGGCTCAGGCCGGTGAGCGTGGCCAGGCCGTAGAGCCCGACGTCGTCCCAGGTGCCCTCGAACTCATTCGCCAGCGCCGTGGCGACGCCGAAGGCCAGGGCCGTATGGCCCGAGGGGAATGACGTGTCACCGGTTCGGAGGGGACTGAAATGGTCGGCATCGGTGCCGCCATTGGGACGGTCCCGCCCGGTGAGAAACTTCAGCGTAGTTGCGGCGAGCCCGGCGGTCAGCCCCGCCTGGAGGGTGTGGCCGGCCACGTCGCGGACCCGCTCACTGCCCGTGGCGGTGCCTATTACCCAGGCGGCGCCAAGCAGCGGGATCACTCTTCGCCCGTTGCCGAATTCGTTGCCGATTGCCGCAACCCGGTCCGACACGACTCCCCGCAGGTTTTGAGACTCCAGGTGCACGCTGTTGTCGAGCATGCCGCTCAGGAGGATCAGCCCTCCGATCGACAGGGCGACGTCTCGTGCTTTCCAGGAATGGCTGGTGACGGGTGTGGGGGTGACTGTGGGCAACGCGGCGGGCGCCTGCGCCAGCACAGAACCGGGGAGGGCCAGCGCGGTAAGGACCGACACCAGGCGTTTCATGGAGCTCGTTTTGGAGAAGGAAGGTGGTATATGCTAGCCACTACCTGCCGTCCTGCGGTAGTGGCATCTTTCGCGCCAGCAGCACAGACCCAGAACCCGAGCCTTGTTTCGAGGATCCTGTGGACGAACCGACCCTGTCTCCGGTCAAGCCGGAGCGCGTTGCCGAGGAACTGCGCAAGATCTGTAACCAGCGGGATACCGGGCAGCTCGATCGCGATGAATACGAGCATCGCTTCGCCCGGATGATCTCGGAGCTGCGGGACCGCAAGATCGACGGCACCCGCGCCGAGATCATGGCCGCGCTCCAGCCGCTGCGGGCCGAGGGCAAGGTGGATGCAATTGCCTGGGAACGGCTGACCAAGTCACTGGGCCTCGCGTGAGGCAGGCCGGCGGGCCGGCGGGCAGGCGGGCAGGAAATTGCGAACGGTGAGGCGCCGAATAACCCCAACGGTGTGGGTGGGGAAGGTCCCGGTTGGGTCGTGTCATCCGATCGTCGTCCAGTCCATGACCAACACCGACACGGCCGACGTGGCCGCGACGGTCCACCAGGTTCGTCAGCTCGCCGAAGCCGGCAGCGAGCTGGTTCGCATTACCGTCAATACCGACGAGGCGGCGCGAGCGGTTCCGCACATTGTGGAGGAATTGCACCGCCATGGTGTACCGGTGCCCGTCATTGGTGACTTCCACTACAACGGGCATCTGCTGCTCACGCGGTATCCCGATTGTGCCCGGCTGCTGAGCAAGTACCGGGTCAATCCCGGCAACGTCGGCGGGAAGCGGGCCGACGAGAACTTCCGGCTCATCATCCAGCAGGCGTTGCGGCACGGGAAGCCCATCCGGATCGGGGTGAACTGGGGCTCGCTCGATCAGCAGCTGCTCACCGAGCTGATGGATGCCAACGCGGCGCTTCCCGAGCCCCGGGAGGCCCGGGACGTCACCCTGGAAGCGATGGTGCAGAGCGCGCTCCGCTCGGCCGAGTTCGCCGAAAGCGAGGGGCTGTCCCGCGACCGGATCGTACTCTCGGCCAAGGTCTCGGGCGTGCAGGACCTGGTCGACGTCTACCGGCTGCTCGCCGGCCGCTGCGATTACCCGCTGCATCTGGGCCTGACCGAGGCCGGGATGGGCATGAAGGGCATCGTGGCCTCCAGCGCCGCGCTGAGCCTGCTGCTCCAGGAAGGCATCGGCGACACCATCCGGGTTTCGCTCACCCCGATGCCCGGCGGCGACCGGACCGAAGAAGTCCGGGTGGCCCAGCAGATCCTCCAGTCGTTAGGCATCCGGAGCTTCCTCCCCCAGGTGACCAGCTGCCCCGGCTGCGGCCGCACCACCAGCACGTTCTTCCAGGAGATGGCGCACCAGATCCAGGAACATCTTCGCGCCCGGATGCCGGAGTGGCGCGAACGTCACACCGGGGTCGAGGAACTCCGGGTGGCCGTCATGGGTTGTGTGGTGAATGGACCCGGTGAATCGAAGCACGCGCACATCGGGATCTCGCTCCCGGGAACGTTCGAGGAACCGGTGGCACCGGTGTATGTGAACGGCCGGCTCTACCGGACCCTCCGGGGCGAAACCATCGTGGCGGAGTTCCTCGAGATCCTCGAGCAGTACGTCGGGACGCACTACTCCGGACCGGAGGAAGGGCAGCCAGATGGCGGTGAAGTACTGGCCGCCAGTCCGCCCGCCCGCCCGCCCGCCTGATGGAGCCCGATCTCCTCCAGCGGCCGCTGGCCGCGCTTCCGGTGCTGTTCGGGGCCGGACTGGTCACCAGCCTCACGCCCTGCGTCTACCCCATGATCCCTATTACCGCGGGGATCCTCGGTGGGGCCGGTGCCGTGGGACGTTCCCGCCGGACCACGCTGATCTATACGCTGCTGTACGCGGTGGGCCTCGCGACCGTGTACGCCACGCTGGGCCTGATCGCCGGGCTTACGGGGTCGCTGTTCGGCACCATCAGCGCCAATCCGTGGGCCTATTTCTTCTTCGGGAACCTGCTGCTGCTGGCCGGCCTCGCCATGCTCGGCGTGATCCCGGTCGCGGCGCCGGAACGGCTGCTGGCATGGGCCGGACGGGTCGGCGGACAATCGCCGGGGGGCGTGTTCCTCATGGGCGCCACTTCCGGCCTGGTCGCCGCCCCCTGTGGCGCGCCTGCCTTCGCCGCCGTCCTTACCTGGGTCGGAAGCACCCAGAGTGGTCTGTGGGGCTTCATCTACCTCTTCGTCTTCTCGCTGGGGATGACCGCCCTGCTGATCGCGATCGGATTGTTCTCGGGCACCCTCGCCACGCTCCCTCGGGCCGGCCGCTGGACCTCATGGGTTAAAACCGCAGCCGGCGTCCTCATGCTCGCTATGGCGGAGTACTACTTTGTACAGATGGGGAAGGTCATTTAGGGCGGGCATGCGGGCAGGCGGGCAGGCGGGCAGCGGGCAGACGGACTGGCGGGCAGGCGGACTGTAACTATCGGAGCGGATGACTGTGTTGATGTTATTACTGATTTTCATCACGGCAGGCATTGAACCCGCCGCCGGGCCGCCCGCCTACCCGCGCTTCAGGCCGCAGTCGGACCCGACCTCAACTCTGCCCGCCCGCCCGCCCGCCCGCCTGCCCGACTGGCAGGGCGGCCTCCCGCTCGGTTCGGCTGCGCCGGCGGTCACCGTTAACGATCTCGAGGGCCGTCCGGTCGCGTTCAGCGAATTCATCGGCAAGAAGCCGGTGCTCATTCAGTTCTGGGCGACGTGGTGCGAGCTCTGCGAGAAGCTCGAGCCCCAGGTTCGGGCCGCGCTGCAGAAGTACGGCGCCGAGGTGGAGTTCATCGGAGTAAACGTCACGGTAAACCAGAAGCTCGATCGGGTGAAACGCTGGGTGGAGGCACACCAGCCGCCCTATCGTGCGCTGTGGGACAACCGGGGCGTTGCCGTGCGGGCCTATGATGTTCCCAGCACGTCGTTCATTGCCATCGTCGACGCCCGGGGCAAGGTCGCCTACACCGGCGTGGGCGCGGATCAGGATATCGGGGAAGCGTTACGAAAGGTGGTTGGAAGATGAGCCGGGCCCTTGTAATGGCGGCGGCAGTGATCGGACTGTCCGCCGGTCCGTTCTCCCGTTCGTCGGCCGCCCAGGAGCCGGTGAAGGCCTACCTGGTGGGAGACCCCGAGCCCGGCCGGAAGGCGCCGGTATTCAAGCTCCCGTACTTTACGGCGGATGGCCCGGGGCCGGTGGACCAGCCGTTCACCCTCGAGGCGGAGCTCGGACGGGTCGTGGTTCTGGCTTTTTGCCGGGGAGTATCCGACAGCGCGGCAGCCACCCTGCTCCGGAATCTCAGCACTCGTTACGACAGCCTCTTCGCCGGGGACGTGGCCGTGGCCGCCCTGGTGGCGGCCGGCAGCGCCAGCGTGGCCGCGGCCGCCCAGGGTAACTCCTTGAGGGTCAAGCTGTTGTCCGACAGTGCCTCGCGCATCCGCCGGCAGTACGGCATCGAACGAAACCAAATCGGGGTCTACGTCATCGGGCTGGATGGCCGGGTGACGTGGCGAGACCTGCGGTTTAACCCGTTTCTTGCAACGGGTTACGACCGGTTGTCCCAGGCGGTCCAGGACGCAGCCCGGCGCCGGTAGGCCCGGTCTACGGCCCGGCCGTCGGATATCGGCCGGGCCACTGTCCAAAAAATGCTGCACGCGGTTCTGACCTCCGGTATTCCTCTCGCTTTCACATAGTGCAAAGCATGTAGTTGAATAGAGTTGCACATTGACCTTGTTAGGTATCAGGCCCTATTTTGAATAGGCATACTGTCCGGAAGATGTGCGCTCCACGAGTCGATCTGCCGCCGGCCGAGTCGGGCCGCGGGGAACGTCAGTGGGATCGACTGGAGGTCAGGCGGTTCCCGTCAAACTCTCAAGGGGAGAAA
>DASTEX010000575.1:0-2429 GCA_035709185.1 Gemmatimonadales bacterium | reverse complement strand
CGGGCGTCCCTTCGGGTTTATTCATACGTTTGTATGATAACCGGGAAAGCCCGGGACGCAAGAGGCCGAGCCGTTAGCCGTTAGCCGTTAGCCGTTAGCCGTTAGCAGCGTCCGATGGAATACCAGCAATGACTGTGGGAGAAGTTGTTTTCAGCGACCCTTCAACCCTCTGCACTCTGCACTCTGCACTCTGCATTCGTGTTCGCCCTACTTCCTTGGAGGAAACGCGCGCCCCCCCATCTTCTCCACTCCCCCCTGGTGATCCGCCATCATCCACCAGTGCTCCAGCTCGATAACCTGTTCGGTTGGATGCTGGAACACGTCGAGCGCCGCATAGATCGCCCGGCGCTTCTGGTCCCGCGGCACCCGGTCCGAGAGCAGGATGTCGGAGATGATGTCGTGCAGCATGTGCAGGTTGTCGAAGATGAGCGCCGCCCGCAGGTGCCGCCGGGAAAACTCGGGCGCCACCGCCGAGGTCATCGGCATCACCGACGGCAGCTGGGCCGGCGGCTCCTTCAGCATCGCCCAGAATCGGTCCACGGTTTCCTGCACGCCCGCGCGTCTCCCCTCCGGGGATTCCGCCAGCAAGAGCGGCTCGTACAACCCCACCTGGAGCCAGTGATAAGCCCAGATGAGTCCGTTGAATTTGGGATAGCGCTGCCGGAACACCTGGCTGTAGTGCTGCTCGTCCATCAGTGCCATGTCCTTCGGAGCCGGCGCCAGCGCGTACTCCCGGTCCATCAGGTACCAGTCGGTCAGCCGCTCGACCAGTGCGGTCCGCGCGGCGTCGGTCAGTCGCTCGTCGGCGTACGCGTCGTAGATCTGCCGGTGGAGCACGTGGGCCCGCTCGAAGACCAGCTTGGCCCGCCAGGCGAGCTTCGCGTACTGGGGCGCCACCGCTTCTTCGGCCACCGCATACCGGGGGGGCCGCAAGAGCAGATCGCCGGTCAGGTAGTCGAACCGCTTCTGCTCCAGCCGCTCGAGCGGCCCTTCGGGATGCGTCAGCAGCTCCTCATACAGCACCGCATGACCGTAGTCGAAGGCATTGAACAGCCGCGCCGCTTCCGGGTAATGCTCGAGGAAGCTCCAGTTGAACGAGCCCGGGTAGTAGAACCGCTCGTCCCGCTGCTGGGCCGCTACGGGAGCGGGCGACAGGACGGCGAACAGGGCCCACCAGGCGATCCACCTCACTGTCCGGCCCCCCGCGCGGGCCGGGGCATGAGCCAGGTGACTCCGAACGCGTGTGAAAGTCCGAGGGTAATCGCGAAGTCCGGGCCATTGCGGGTCAGCCGCCGCCCCACTCCCGCGTCTATTACCAGCGTGGGCCGGAGCTGCATCCTGGCCCCGATGCTGGCCAGGACTTCGGTCGGCTCGTCCGGGTGGTGCTCGATGGCGTAGGCCTCGGCCACCAGCAGCAGGCTTTCGCGGATGATGGTCCGGTCGACCGCGGCACCGGCGCTCCAGCGCGCCAGCGGCTCACCAGCCGGTCCTTCGCCATCGCCGCCCGCCGATCCGGCCAGGTTGAGATGGACCCGGTGCGGTCCGAACGACCGGGTGGCGATCGCCTTGAGACCGAACCGGGTGACATCACCACCCAGCGACCCGGCGGGAAGGGCCAGATCGGTGCGCAGGCTGATCGCGGGATAGGTCATGCCTTCGGTGAAGAAGTTGTAGAGCGCGAACGCGCGGACGCCGGCCAGACCCCAGCTGGTGCCATCGCCGTCCCGCGCGCCCGCGATCGGAGTTTTCAGGCCGAGCTGGGCGTTGGGAAGGACCCCCCACGCCAGCTCCGGCACGAAGAGATGCAGTGATTGCCCCGGCCCGGCTCGCTCGTAGCGCCATGGCGCCAGCAGCTCGAAGGCAAAGCGTTCGACCGGATAGGCATCTTCGATGAAGGTGGGACGGTCGTCATCCAGATTGCGGTAGTCGATCTGGGCGGCCGCGGGACGAACTGCCCCCCCGAGGAAGGCAAGAAGGAGAACCAGCCTGGCGCGCACGAGAATGAGGCTCCGGTGAAGAAACGGTCGGCCCAGCGGGTCCAGCCCCCTGTGTGCCTCAGTCCTGAGTCCTCAGTCCTGAGTACTGTTAGTGTTATGTACCACAACTGGATTACCGGTTCCTCAATGGCGCATTAAGGGTCCTTGAGATGCGAGTATTGGTAGCCGAGGACGATGCCAAGGCGGCCCGCTTCCTGGTGCAGGGGCTCGAGGAAGAAGGCCATGCCGTGGATGTGGCGTCCGATGGCGAGACGGCCGCCCGGCTGGGGGCCATTCACCCCTACGACGTCATCATCCTCGACATCATGCTCCCCATGCGCGACGGGCTGACGGTGGCCCGGGAGCTCCGGCGCAACGGGACCAACACCCCGATCCTGATGCTCACCGCGCGGGACTCCACACCCGATGTGGTCCGGGGCCTGGATGCCGGCG
>DASTEX010000574.1:0-2087 GCA_035709185.1 Gemmatimonadales bacterium | reverse complement strand
GTTGAGGGGGGAAGCGGCTCGATTGCGGCACGGGCAATAGGTGCGGGGGCCTCGCCGCTGCCCGCAAGCAGCTTTCGGCGGTCCTCGATTTCCCCGAAGAGGTAATCCGCCAGTTTGGCTCTCTCCCGCGCAGCGCCGACGAGCAGGTCCAGCTCCTGCTCCACCAGCATCATGGCGACACGATGATCGAACCGCTGCCGGAAGGTGGTGCGGGAGAAGTTGCCCAGCGCGGTTGACGCCAGCCGGGCGCGCTCGGCGATGGAAGCGGGCGTCCCGAGGGCCCGAACGAGGAGGGTGAGCTTGGTCTCGAAATCCAGCAGGAAAAGGTCGAACGGCGAGACGCTCCGGCCCATCTGGCGAGCGGCCGACCCGGGAGACGAGCGGTAGGTCCGAAGCGCGCGGGGGAGAGCGACGATGCGCCCCCGGGACGACAGCGCCGTGAGCGTGTTGATCTCCCAGCAGAAGACGTGGGGGCGCCGGGTCCTCGTCTTTTCCGGCATCGGGACCTCCATGAGGCTGTCCCGGCGAAACACTCCGTGGCTGGCCATCTCGAGCCAGTCCTGGGGCCAGCGGAACAGGTCGCGCCGGGCCTCCGTCCAGCTGCGTGCGGGCGAGAGCTCGGGGAACCCGACGACCTCGGCTTCCCCCGAAGGCTTCAGCAGGCAGATGTCGGTGTGGCACAGGACCACGTCCGGGTGCTCCTCCAGGTGGGCCACCGCCTGGCTGAGGTAGGACGGGTCCGAAAGCAGGTCGTCGTGGCCGAGCCAGCAGAAGTACTTCCCCTGCGCCAGCTCCCTGGCCCGGCGGAAATTCGGGAGAAGGCCTATGTTCTTAGCGTTCCTGTGAATCCGGACCCGTCGGTCCCGCTCCGCGAAGCCGGCGGCTATCTCCGGGGTGGCGTCGTCCGAAGCGTTGTCGCACACCACGACCTCCAGGTTGGGGTAGTCCTGGCGGAGAACCGATTCGAGGGCGCCGGCCAGGTGCTCGGCCCCGTTGTAGACGGGCATGCCGACGCTGACCAGAGGAAGGCCGGCCGCATTCCGACCCTGGCGCTCTTCTTCCATACCTGCCGATCCTAAGTCCCCGGGCGGGCATGGTACCTAATCCGTCACCTTTAGGCGGATAATCGGGGTTCGCCGAAAGGATCTGGATGACTCTCGATGGAACCCATGTGCTGGTCACGGGCTCGACCTCCGGTATAGGCGAGTCGATCGCCGAGCACTTCCTTCGGGAGGGGGCGGACGTGGTGGTGACCGGCCGGAATTCGTCCCGCGGCAAGGCCGTCGCCAAACGGCTGGGCGCCTCTGCGTCCGGCCGCTGCTGGTTCATCCCGGCGGACCTCGCCTCGTTGGAGGGCCCGGGGGCCCTGGCCGACGCGGCCGAGGACCGGCTGGGCGGGGTCGACGTGCTGGTGAACAACGCGGGAAGCTACAAGGTGGACGGGACGCCGATCTCCGCCGCCGAATTCGACGGCATGATGCATCTCAACGTCCGTGGCGTTCACCTTCTGACAACGTCTCTGGCGCCCAGGATGGCCGGGCGCGGCAGCGGGGTGGTGGTGAACATCACCAGCCCGGTGGCCTACCGCGGCTACCCGGGAATGGCGGCTTACGCCGCGACCAAGGCCGCGGTGGACATGCTGAGCAAGTGCTGGGCCGCCGAGTACGGCCGCTCGGGGATCCGGGTGATAGCGCTGTCTCCCGGCCCGGTTATAACGCCGGGCGTGGAGGAGGTGGTGGGCACGGGGGTGAACGTTCCCCGGGAGGTGCTGACCCGGACGGGCCTGGTCGCAGGCCGGGTGGCAACGGGCGCCGATATATCGTCTGCGGTGGTCTTCCTTGCCCGCACCGATGCCGCCTACATCCACGGCACAACCTTCCACGTCGACGGCGGGATGAACGGCGTCGGGTCGTTGTGGGGCGCCGACCAGGACGCTCCGGTCGAATGAGCGGCACCGTCTCCATCGTCGTTGCGGTTCTAAACGGGCGGGGCACCCTTCAGAGGTGCCTGGACAGCATCGCCGGGCAGGATCACCCGGGCAAACAGCTGATCGTGATCGACGGCGGGTCGACCGACGGGACGCTCGA
>DASTEX010000573.1:0-2288 GCA_035709185.1 Gemmatimonadales bacterium | reverse complement strand
GCCGTTCCGGGTGCATTGTGCCGGGAACTGTTCCACACTCGGTACCGGGAACTCGGAACGGCACCCGGCACCCGGCACTCGGCACGCGGCACTTATCAGTTAGTGGGTAACTCGTATTCCCGATAGCGTTCCCGCAGAACCTTCTTGTCGAACTTCCCGACGCTGGTCTTGGGGATCTGGTCGATGAACACCACGTCATCCGGCAGCCACCAGTCGGCCACTTTGCCGCGGAGGAATTCCAGGACTTCCTGGCGGGTAAGGGTGTCGTCGCGCGGGACCACGCAGGCCAACGGACGCTCGGTCCACTTGGGATGGGACACGGCGATCACCGCGGCTTCGGCCACCTTGGGATGCCCCATGATGGCATTTTCGAGATCGACGCTCGAGATCCACTCGCCGCCGCTCTTGACCAGGTCCTTGGCGCGGTCCACCAGCTGGATGTAGCCGTCCGGGTCGATGGCCGCAATGTCGCCGGTGCGGAACCAGCCCTCGTGAAACGACTCGGCGCTCCGCGGATCGTGGTAGTACTCGCGGATCACCCAGGGCCCCCGGACCTCCAGCTCACCGGTGGCGGCCCCGTCCCAGGGCAGCTCGCGGCCGTCCTCCCCCACGATCCGGAGCTCGACAAACGGGAGCGGGAGCCCCTGCTTGAGCCGCTGCCGCACCTGGGCTTCCGCCGGCCAGGTGACCATGTGCGGCTTGAGCGTGGTCAGGGTGCCGACGGGGGTGGTCTCGGTCATGCCCCATCCCTGCATCAGCTGCACCCCGAAGTCGCGCTCGAATCCTTCCAGCAGCGCGCGGGGCAGCGCGGATCCGCCCACCGTGATCAGGCGAAGCGACGAGACATCGCGGGGCTGCTGCCGTAACGACTGGTAGATCCCCCCCACGATGGTGGGCACGCCGCCCACATAGGTCACGCGCTCGCTGGCAATCAGGTCCGCCAGGTCGCCGGGCTGCATGAAGCGCCCGGGAAAGACCATGTCGCAGCCCATCATCGCGGCACAGAACGGCAGGCCCCACGCGTTGACGTGGAACATCGGGACGATCGAGAGAATCCGGTCGTGGGGATAGAGGTAGAGCCCGCCGTAGCCGATTCCGAGGCTGTGGAGCACGATGGCCCGGTGAGAATAGAGGCAGCCCTTGGGATGGCCGGTGGTCCCCGAGGTATAACAGAGTCCCGCGGCCTGCTGCTCGTTCAATACCGGCCAGGAAAAGTCGCCCGACTCGGCCGCCAGCAACGCCTCGTAGTCCAGCGCTCCGGCCGGAATGCCCTGGCCCACGTCATCCATCACGATTACGTGCTGCACCGTCTTGAGGTGGGGCCGGAGCTTCTCGAACAACGGCCAGACCGAGGCATCGACCAGCACCACCCGGTCCTCGGCGTGATTAAAGATGAAGACGATCTGCTCGGGGAAGAGACGAAGGTTCACCGTGTGCAGCACCGCGCCCATGCACGGCACCGCAAAGTAGGCTTCATAGTGCCGGTAGGAGTTCCAGCCGAAGGTGGCGACCCGGTCACCCGGCTTCACCCCCAGCCGGGACAAGGCCCCGGCCAGCCGGGCCACCCGGTGGCTCCAGTCCCCGAAGGTGTAGCGGTGGGTCCCGTCGGCCAGTCGGGTCACGATGCTCTTCTCCGGCCAGTAGCGCCGGGCCCGCTCGTAGAAATGCAACAGCGTGAGCGGGTAGTCCATCATCAGGCCTTCGAGCATGAGCACTCCGGACGGGAAGGTGCGGGATGATACTGTTCGTTCCGGGAGGGCACCACCGTACGCCAGGTCACCGGCGATCCCAGATGTCGAGCGGCCGGTTGTCGGCCCGGTACATCTCCGGGATGTACCACGGCGTGTTGCCGAAAGGCCGGGTCCGCGGCCAGATCTCGTCCAGCGAATTGGCGTCGTACAGCACACCGGCTTTCATCACGTACGCCAGGTCGGCGGTCTTCCGGATATCCTCCAGCGGATTGCCGTTCAACACCACCAGGTCCGCCAGTTTGCCCGCGCGCAGCGATCCCAGGTCCTGCTCCAGGCCCAGAAAGATGGCGCCGTGCAGGCTGGCAACTTCCAGCGCGGCGATCGGCTCCATGGCCTCGGCGTAGAGCCAGACATCCCAGTGGGAACCGATCCCGTGCTGCTGGCCGTGCGAACCGATCGAGCCGTAACCGCCGGCCGCAATGATATCGGCTACCCCCTGGCTCAGGAGACCGCGGGGATAGTCGGTCACCGGCCGGCGGATGTAGCGACGAGTATGTGGAATCAGCTGGCGCCAGGGCAGCCAGCGCTGGGCCTTGG
>DASTEX010000572.1:0-5328 GCA_035709185.1 Gemmatimonadales bacterium | reverse complement strand
CTCACCGCGCTGTCCACCAGCTCAAAATGGCTCCGTGTGAGCCGCTGGGCCAGTTCCTGGGGCGCGAGCGGGAGGGGCTGCACCCAGAGCTTGCCCTCGCCCTGCCGGGGGCGCAGCCGCGCGATGCCCCGGGGCGCATCGGGACCCGGCACCGGTACCGGCTCGCCGGCGGTATCCCGCGGCGCCTGGGGGACGCCGGGCTGCTCGACCGCGATCTCGCCCGCCGGCTCCCGGCTCGGTTCCCGGGTCACCGGCGGAGTAACCTCGCGGGGAGGACGGCGGGGCTGCGACGGGGGCCGAGGTTCCCGGCGATACGGGATGTCGACCTGGGGAAGATCCGGCTGAAGCGGGATGAACCGGACTTCGGGAGGCCGGCCTTCCGCCCAGAACCAGTCCGTCGCCCGCACCGACAGGATCAGCACGTGCGCCAGCACGCTGATCGCGATGGCCCACCACCAGCCGCGATCCCGTCGGGGCGGGAGCTGAAACTCAGGGGAAGGTGGCAAGGGACTCCTCGCGAGTCCGCGCCAGGGCCCGCGCCAGCCGTGCCACCGCTTCCCGCAGGCGCTCCGGGCCGGCGGTCAACGCAATCCGGAAGAAGCCTTCGCCGGCCGGTCCGAAGGCCGCGCCGCCTAACACCGCCACGCCTTCCTCCTCCAGCGCCCGCCGGCTGAACGGCAGCGACGCCACGCCAGCCGGCAGCGGGACCCAGACATACATGGCCGCCGCGGGCGGCCGCACCGGGAACCCGGCACTCACCAGGCTGTCGACGCACGCGTCCCGCCGCTCCTGCAGCGTCGCCCGGACCGGCCGGGCGAATTCCTCGGCCCGGTCGAGCGCGGTAACGGCCGCGCGCTGCAACGCGAGGAAGGGACCGGTGTCGACATACGACTTCACCTTGGTCAGGGCCGCGATCAGCTCGGGCCGCCCCGCTGCCCAGCCCAGCCGCCACCCGGTCATCGAGAAGGTCTTGCTGAGCGAGAAGAACTCCACCGCGACCTCGCGCGCGCCCGGGATCTCGAAGATGCTGGGCGCGACGTAACCATCGAACGTGAGGTCGCAATAGGCGTTGTCGTAGGCCAGGAGGATCTCGTACTGCCGGCAGACGGCGACCGTCCGCTCGAGATACTCCCGGGTCGCCACGGCCGCGGTGGGGTTGTTGGGGTAGTTGATAAACGCAACCGCGGCCCGGCGCAGCACCGACTCGGGTACCTGTTCCAGCTCCAGCAGGAATTCCTGCTCGGCCCGGAGCGGCGCGATGAACGGCTCGCAACCCGCCAGGATCGTCCCGCCCAGATACGCCTGGTACCCGGGCTCCGGCACGATGCAGACATCGCCCGGGTCGGCAACCGCCAGCGGAAGGTGGGCGATCCCCTCCTTGGAGCCGATCAGCGGGAGGGTCTCGGTAACGGGATCGAACCGCTGGCCGAACCGGCGCTCCAGGTAGCGGGACGTCGCCCGGCGGAACTCGGGCAGGCCCTGCTGAAACCCGTATTTGCTCATCGCCGGGTCCAGCACCGCCTCGCGCAGGGCTTCCACCACCGGCGCGGGCGGCGGGGTGTCGTTGTCTCCCGCTCCCAGGTCGATCACATCGACGCCGGCCTCGATCAGCCGCCGCTTGATCGACGGGATCTCGGCGAGCGGGTAGCCCGGCAGCGCCTCCACTCTCGAGCTGGGACCGATCATGCGGCCTCCGCCTGAACCGGATTCCGGAGCACCCCGACGCCCGGGACCTCCACTTCCACCTCGTCACCCGGGCGGAGAGGACCCACGCCGGCGGGCGTCCCGGTCAGTACCAGGTCGCCGGGCTCGAGGGTCATGGCGTTACTGATGAACGCGAGCAGCGTGGGGATGTCGAAATGCATTTCGGAGGTCCGCCCCCGCTGGCGTTCCTCCCCATTCACCCGGCCGATCACTTCCAGCCGGCGCCAGTCCAGTCCCTTCACCACGGCCGGGCCGGCGGGGCAGAAGCTGTCGAACCCCTTGGCCCGGCCCCACTGGCCATCCGTCTTCTGGAGATCGCGGGCGGTAACGTCGTTTACACAGGTGAAGCCGCCAATGGCCTCCTCGGCCTGCTGCCGGCTGGCGCGCCGCAGCCGGCGGCCGATGACGACACCGATTTCGGCCTCGTGCTCCACCCGGCCCGATTCGGGAGGAATGATGATCGGATCTCCGGGGCCGATGAGCGCGCTGGGCGGCTTCAGAAAGAGCAGCGGCTGGGACGGAACTTCGTTGCCCATCTCCCTGGCGTGAGCGGCGTAGTTCCGGCCCACACAGACGATTTTGCTGGGTGCGATCCCCGTCATGTGCCTGTCAGACCTCTGCGCCGATGCCGAAGCGCGCGAAAAAATCCTCGCACTTGGTACGAACCTCTGCCCAGCCTCCGACCACCCGGTCGGCCGGCGGCAGTCCCTCCAGGATCATCGGGCCGTACCGTTTGACCACGACCCGCCGGTCCAGCAGCACCACCACGCCGACATCCGAACGGCTGCGAATCAGCCGTCCGAACCCCTGCTTCAGCTTGAGCGCGGCATGGGGAAGGAGATAGCTCCAGAATCCGTCTTCCCCCTGTTCTGCCAGACGCTCCAGCCGGGCCGCCGTTAACGGCTCGGTTGGGACTTTGAAAGGTAGCTTGCAGAGCACCAGGGCGCGGAGCGCCCGGCCCGGTACATCCACCCCCTCCCAGAACGAATCCGTCCCCAGCAGAATCGCCCGTCCGCTGTCTCGAAACCGGCGCAACAGCTGGTCCCGAGGCGACTCTCCCTGCACCAGCAGGGGCCAGCGAGTACCGAGCCCGGCCCTCAGGGCGCTGGCCGTGCGCCTGAGCGCCCCATGCGACGTGAATAACACGAACATCCCGCCGTCTGACGCCGCGGCCAGCTCCTCCACCACGTGCGCGACCGCCTGGTCGTGGCCCAGCTCGTCGTCCCGCGGATCGGGGATGTCGTTGGGGACCCCGAAGAGGCACTGGGCCCCGAAATCGAAGGGCGAGAGCAACACCTCGCGGACCGTAACCAGCGGAGGATCCGCCGCCAGGCCGGTCCGTTTCTCGAGGAACGAGAAATCCCCACCTGCTGCGAGCGTGGCACTGGTCAGCACCACCGTGCGAAGCCGGTCGAAGAGGGTCTCGCGCAGCACCGGCGCAAGGTCGAGCGGCACCGCGTGCAGCGCGATGTGCCGGTTGCGCGCATCGGTCCGTTCGACCCATCGCACCATCGGCGGTCCACCGGGCGGCGGCTGGAGCGACTGGGTGAGTCCCTCTGCGATCGCTTCGAGGCGCCGCAGCACCCCGCGCATTTCCGTGAGCAGTTGCAGCCGGCGCTCCGACAGGTCCTCGCTGTTCAGCCGGTCCACCAGGATCTCGACGTCGTCCCGGAGCCGGCGAAACCCGGCCACGGCATCGTGCAGTTCCGCCGCCAGTCCCTGCTCCCACACCGGATCCTCGGCGAAGGTCTCATCAATCCGGAGCACGCCGCCGGGGACTTCGGCCAGCCGGGCGAACAGCCGGGCGAAGAGCGCGTCGGCCGCGATCCGCGACTGCATCAGTCCCGGCACCAGCCGTTGCTGCAACACATCGAGGCTCGACCGGCTGGACCGGTCTCCGCTCTGCGCCAGCTCCACCGCCAGGGCGGGCGCGAGCCCGCGTCCGCCCCGCTCGAACCGGGCGAGGAGCCGCCGGACCCCGCGGCTGCTGACCTGGAGGCCCAGGTGGCCGGCCGCCACGTCTTCCAGATGATGCGCTTCGTCGAGAATGAGTCGCTGATAGGGCGGTAGCACCGCCGCTTCCTGCCAGTTGTCCGAGGCCTGGCGCACCGCGAGATCGGCAGCCAGCAGGTGATGATTGACCACCACGACGTCGGCCTCGGCCGCCCGGCGGCGGGCCCGGAAGAGGAAGCAGCGTTCGAAGTGGGTGCAGCGGAGCCGGGTGCAGAGATCGGGTTCGGCCGCCACCTCGTCCCACACTTCGGGCGACGGCGACACCGGCAGGTCAGCGAGAGTCCCGTCTCTGGTGCGCGCCGCCCATTCCACCAGTCCGATCAGCTCGTGGACCCGCTCCGGCTCGAGCAGCGAGTGCTGGTGTCCCATCGCCTGCTCCAGCCGCGACAGGCAGAGATAGTTCCGCCATCCCTTGAGCAGCGCCCAGCGGGGCCGGTACCCGTCCTCGCTCAGGGCCCGCTCCAGCACCGGCAGGTCCTTGTTGACCAGCTGTTCCTGGAGATTGATCGTGTTGGTGCTGACGATGGTCCGCTCGCGGTTGGCGCGGGCCCACGCCAGTGCCGGAACCAGATACGCAAACGATTTGCCGACGCCAGTGCCGGCCTCGAGCAGGACCACGCCGCCATCGTTGTAGGCATCGCTGATATGCGCCGCCATGTCGCGTTGGCTGGGCCGGTCCTCATAGGCGCCGAGCAGCGGCGCGATCGGCCCCCGCTCACCCAGCGTCTCCACTACGGCGAGCGGATCGATCGGCACCACCGGCTCGGCCGGAGTCACCTCCACGACAACGTACAGATCATCGGCCGAGTTGGAGATGATGCCGAACCCGATGCCGCCGTCGTGCAGCCGAGCCGCCACGAACAGGTCGGGCGGTGAGGGCTCCAGGTCGCCGGATGGATGGTTATGCAGCACCATTTGCCCCGGTCGGGCCGCGCCCGGCAGCGCCAGCACCATATCCGCAGTTCCCCGGGCCACCACCCTCGCCTCGACGATCTGCCCGTCGCCGTCGAGCGACGCGACGAAGCAGACCTCGCGCCCACCCGCGAGGTCGATTTCGTCGGCCAGGAAACGACGGATTTCGGGACTGATCCGGGACATATACTCCATTGATGATTGACAACTGACGATTGAAGACTTCGCGACCGGGCCCGAAGCCGGGCCCGCACCATCGTCAATTGTCAATCGTGAATCTGAAATCTATCAGGTTTTGAGTTCCTTCTTCTTCGCCGCGGGGAACAGCACGTTGTTGAGGATGAGCCGGTAGCCCGGCGAGTGCGGGTGGAGCGAGAGGTCGGTGGGAATGTCGCCGATCTGGTGCTGGGGATCCTCGGGATCGTGACCGCCGAAGAAGGTCCAGGTCCCCCGGCCCCGGTCGCCGTGGATGTATTTCACCCAGGGGGCGCCGGTTTCTTCCGCCAGGATGGTCACGCCCGGCTTGAGGGTCTGGCGGGTGAACGACGTCGTGAGGCCGTAGAAGTCGGGGATCACCTGCCGGTGGTTCTGTACCAGCATGGTGGCGACCGGATCAATCTTGGCCGAGAAGTTGAAAAGGGTGAAGCTGCCGAGCGGCTGCCGCCCTCCGACCGAATTCACCTGGTGGCCGTCGATATC
>DASTEX010000571.1:0-3074 GCA_035709185.1 Gemmatimonadales bacterium | reverse complement strand
CTAACGGCTAACGGCTAACGGCTTACGGCTAACAGCAGTTATGGTCCAAGAAACGATCCGACCGGCTTCAGAGTTTCGATGTGGTCGCAGAAGATCTTGAGCGCCACCATCATTGGCACCGCCAGGAGGGCGCCGGGGATGCCCCAGAGAAACCACCAGAGCAGCAGGCCCACGAACAGCGCCACCGGGTTGAGCGGCAGCTGCCGGCCCAGCACCATGGGCGTCACCAGGTTGGCCTCGATCAGGTTGAGCCCCAGGAAGATCCCCGGCATCAGCAGGGCCTTTCCGGTACTGTCGAAGGTGATCAGCGCCGCCACCCCGATGACGAAGGTGGTCACTATCGCGCCCAGGTAGGGTACGTAGTTGAGCAGGCCGGCCACGGCGCCCCAGAGAGCGGCGTTAGGCATGCCCGCCGCGGCCAGGACGGCCCACGTCACCAGCCCGAGCCCCAGGTTGATCAGCGTGACGGTGGACAGGTAGAGGGAGATGTGGGCCTCGATCTCGCGGCTGATGCCAACCGCCTTCTTCTTGTCGGAGAAGAGGGGCAGGACACCCACCAGCTTCTGCATGAAGAGATCGCCCGCGGCCAGGAGGAAGTAGGTGAGGAAAATGACCGTGAACGCGGTACTGATCAGGGCCAGGGTCCCGCCGGTTACCCGCTGGAAGAGGCTGGGCGGCGCGAGCTGCACCTCGGTCGTGCTCTGGGCCGGGGTCCGGGTCACCTCCTCCACCGCCCGGGCCGTCTCCTGGATCTGCTCGATCGGGCGGAACAGCCGCTTCACCCGGGTCTCGACCACGGCCATGCTCCGGGGCGCGCGCTCCAGCCAGTTCGCCGCCGGTTCCGCCAGGAGAAACAATGACCCGCCCACCACGGCCACGAAACCGAAGACCACCAGCGCCGCCCCGATCGACTCCTTGATCCGGAGGCGCCGCAAACCCCGGATGACCGGACTGAGGAGGAAATCGAGCAGCAGGGCGATCGCGATTGGCACCAGGAAGCTCCGGGCCAGCCGAAGGGTGAAGAGAATCAGCAGGACGAACAGACCGACCAGCGCCACCGTGCGAACATCGAATCGGGGACGGGCTGGTTCCTGGGACGGTTCTACAGCCGCCGGTTCCGACATGCTCATCCTTTCCCCAGGGTCGAGGGCCGACGAGTGCGCTGACAGGGGCCCGGTTCCCGAAGGACGAGCCAGCAGCCGTCATTTGCATTCCCGGCACCGAGGGGGCAGAATCGTGCTCCCATTCTCGCTTCAGGCTTCATGAAGATTCCCCTGACCCCTCTCGAGATGGCCCGCCGGGCCCGCTCGCTCTACGGCGACCGCGAGGCGGTGGTGGACGGTGCCCAACGCTGGACCTATGCGGAGTTCTTTGGCCGCTGCGACCGCTGGTCCGCGGCCCTCCAGCGGTTGGGAGTGGTCCCCGGCGACCGGGTGGCCTACATCGCCCCCAATTCCCACGCCCATCTGGAGGCCTATTACGGCGTCCCCCAGATCGGGGCGGTGGTGGTGCCCCTCAACTACCGGCTCCTGCCGCGGGACTGGGTCTATATGGTGAATCACTCGGGCAGCCGGGTCCTCTGTGTCCACGCCGACTATCTGGACCTGGTGGACTCGGTTCGCCACGAGATGCCGGCGGTGGAGCACTTCGTCGCCCTCGAGGGAGCCGGCCCGCTCTGGCTCGACTACGAAGCGCTGCTGGCAAGAGCCGAGCCCGGTTACGCCCGTCCGGAGATCGGCGAAGACGACCTGCTGACAATCAACTACACCAGCGGAACGACCGCCAATCCCAAGGGGGTCATGATCACCCACCGGAACGCGTGGGTGAATGCCGTCGGCACCCTGGTCCACCACCCGATGACCTGCGCCGACCGGTATCTCTGGACCCTACCGATGTTTCATGCCAACGGCTGGACCTTCGTCTGGATCGTCACCGCCGCCGGCGGCACCCACGTCTGCCTCCGCAAGGTCGATCCGCCCGCGGTCTATCGGCTGATCAGCGGCGAGCGGATCACGATGTTCTGTGCCGCTCCCACCGTGCTGATCGGGATCGCGGCCGCCGATGAAAGCCTGCGGGCCGATGCCCCGCGCGGGATTCGGATCCTCACGGCCGGCGCACCACCCGCCGCTCACACCATCGAGCGGATCGAGAGCCTGCTCGGCTGGACCCTTACCCACGTGTATGGTCTGACCGAGACGGCCCCCTTGATCACGGTCTGCGAACCGCGTCCGGAACACGCCTCCCTGCCGCCCTCGGAACGGGCCCGGATCAAAGCCCGCCAGGGAGTGGAGCTGCTGACTTCGGGAGAGCTGCGGGTGGTGGACGAGAACGGCCATGAGGTCCCGCGCGACGGCCGGACGGTCGGGGAGATCGTGGTTCGCGGGAACGTCGTCATGGAAGGGTACTATCGCGACCCCGAAGCCACCGCCCGCGCGTTTCAGGGGGGCTGGTTTCACAGCGGGGACGCAGCCGTGGTGCATCCCGACGGCTACCTCGAAATCCGCGATCGCCTCAAGGACGTCATCATCAGTGGCGGCGAAAACATCTCCTCCGTCGAGGTCGAAGGGACCCTGCTCCGCCACCCCGCGATTCGGGAGGTCGCGGTGGTGGGAGTGCCGCATGAACAATGGGGTGAAGCCCCCCATGCATTCGTCGTGCTCGAACCGGGTGCCACACTCTCGGAGGAGGAACTACGGGAATATGCGAGGGCCCGCCTGGCAGGTTTCAAGATCCCCAAGGGACTCACCATCCTGGACGAGCTTCCCAAGACGGCAACCGGGAAAATTCAGAAATACGTCTTGCGGGGCGGACGCGCCGCCATCGCGGCCCAGTAAATCATCCGTCAGCCGTTGAGAATCTAGCGCTCCTGTTCATCCTGGCCGCCTGATTCCGGCTTTCGAATCGCTCGAATCCAGGTGATGTCAGGGACACGCTGTGCCCTGGTATCGCAGTGGTGCTGCAGCACCACCCGGTTGGTATGCGCACCGGTCTGGAGCAGCAGGAATATGCCGTCCCGCCACTTGACCGGGAACCACCGACTCGACTCCAGCTCAGGATACAGCCAGGAGGATTCG
>DASTEX010000570.1:0-6995 GCA_035709185.1 Gemmatimonadales bacterium | reverse complement strand
CGGATGGACCTCAACGATCCCCTGCTGGAAGTGCGGAATCTGGCAGGCGAGCTCCGCCAGGCCCGCGATACGCTCTGGTTCGAGCTGGCCCACGCCGCCTTCCCCAACACCGAAGGCACTGCCCGCGGGCTGGTATCCTGGCCTCAGGACACGCTGCTGTTCGACTTCCGCTTCGATGCCGAACGGATGGCCCTGGCCGATCTCCGGTTCGTCTCGCCCGATTTCCCCGATCTGGTCGGCAGCGGGAATCTGCGGGCCCGCTCGCAGGGCGGCCTGCTTACCGAATACGGGATCACCAACCTCGATGCCCACGATTCCGCCCAGCGCATTGCCGGCGACCTGGTGGCGCTGGCCCATCGGCTCCGTGGCCTCGGCTTCCGGGACCTGAACCTCCGGCTCGACAATGTCGACCTGGAGGTGGTCCGTCCCTACCTGGACACGCTGCCGTTCCGCGGCCGGGTGTCGGGGCGGCTGGAAGCCGACGGTTATTTCAACGACATGCGGGTCGCGGTGGATTGGAGCTTCTTCGATGACCGCGTGCCCGGCCAGCCGGTCAACCTGGTGCGCATGCGGGGCCCGATCCGGCTGGGCGGTGCCGAGGGCATCGTCTTTCGCCAGGTGGAGGTCGACACGCTCGACCTGGACCTGCCCACCATGAGGCTGGCCGCCCCGGCGGTGATCCTCGAAGGGCGGGCCGCGGGCAGCGGTCAGCTCGATGGTCCCTGGAAAAACGTCACCTACACCGGACGGATCGCCCACTGGGACGGCACCCGGCCGGTCACGCAGGCCGAGGGGCGGGTCCGGCTCGACACCCGGAGCGAGATGGTCGCGGTCGATGCCGACCTGGACTTCATGCCCTTCGAGTTCGAAGGCGTGCGGCGCAGTTTCCCCACGCTGACTGCGCTCGGGAGTGTATCGGGTCCGGTGCAGCTCGTCGGGCGGCTCGACAGCATGAGCGTGCAGGCCGATCTGCAGGGTGCGCTGGGGCGGGTGCGGGCCGACGGTCTGGTGAGCATGCTGCCGCCCCGCTGGAGCGCCGATTCCCTGCTGCTCGATTTCAACGACCTGGACCTGGCCCAGCTGCGCGGCTCGGGTCCGGCCACGCTCCTCTCCGGTCGCATGCTGCTGGCCGGCGTGATTGACTCGGCGGTTGCTCCCGACGGCACCGTGGTGCTGGACCTGACCCACGGGTGGATCCGGGAAGTCGAGGTCGATTCGGTCTACGCCCGGATTGCCGTGCGGGACAGCATGATCCAGGTCGACACCGCTGCCGTGCACCTCCCCCGGGTCGAGGGTCACGCCCAGGGGACGCTCGGCTGGGTCAGTCCCAAGAGCGGCACCCTCGACCTGATGGTCGGCGCCGAGCGGCTGCTGGTGTTCGACTCGCTGCTGAACACGCTCATTGGGGTGGAGCCCGATACCACCGGACAGGCGGCGCCGCTCGACGGCACCCTGACCATCCGGGTGACCCTGCGGGGGGCGCTCGACTCGCTGGAAACCGAGGCCGGCGGCAGCGGCACCGACCTGCGCTGGCGTGACATCAGCATTCCGAACGTCGACGGACGGGCCACCATCACCCGGCATTCACCACCGATATACGACATCCAGGTGCGGGCCGATTCGGTGTATGTCGGCCGGCGGAGTTTCACCGATCTGAGCTTCCTGGCCAACGGGCGGATCGACTCGCTCCACTGGCAGGCGGCCGGTGCCGGCGGTCCGCTGATCCAGGCCCAGGGCGGCGGGCTCCTCGCGCGGGGCGACAGCACCCGGCTCAGCTTCGACAGCCTGGAAGTGCAGGTGCGGGACCGGGTCTGGGCGCCCCGGTCCGGCTTCGCGCTCACGCTGGGTGACAGCGCGTGGAGTTTCCCCGAGGTGTGGTTCGAAACCCGGGACGGTTCGGCCCAGCTGCGGCTGGACGGCACGCTCCCGGGACGGGGACCGGGTGAGCTGGACCTGACTCTCTCCGGGCTGGATCTGCGGGACGTGTACGCGGTGATCCAGCGGGATACCTCGCTCATTCGCGGGCTGCTCGCGCTGGATCTGCGCATCGCGGGAACCGCGGCGGACCCGCTGATCCGCGGCACCGGAAACCTCACCGCGCCCGTGTTCGGCGATTTCCGCGCGCCCCTGACGCACATCGCGCTCAACTACGCGCGCCGCCGGCTCGATGCCAATCTCACTCTGTGGCGCACCGGTTCGTCGCTCATGGAAATCGGCGCCACGCTGCCGCTCGACCTTTCCTGGGCCGGTGAGCGGGAAGGGTCGCGCCAGCTTCCGGGACAGCTGGCGATTCGCGCCCGGGCCGACAGCATGAACCTGGCGGTGGCCGAGGCCTTCACTCAGAACCTGCGCCAGGTCCGGGGATTTCTCACCGCCGATGTGGCCGTGCAGGGCACCTGGGACGCGCCCCGCCTGGCCGGCGCCGTGGAGGTCCGCGAGGGCACCGCGCTGGTGCCCGACCTGGGTGTCCGCTATGGCCCGTTCAACGGCCGGATCCGGCTGACCGGCGATTCGCTCGTGATCGATACGGTCGAAGTCGGCGGGCGCGAGGGCCGGCTGGTGGCCACCGGTCACCTGCGGCTGGAGAACCTGACCCGGCCGGTGCTGGGACTCGATATCCAGGCCTTCGACTTCGTGGTGATGGACGTGCCCGACTACCTGCGAATCCAGGCTGACGGCCAGGTCCGGCTTCGCGGCCCGGTCGCCCGCGCCACCATGACCGGCAGCGCCACCATGCGCAATTCCGTCGTGTATTTCGCCGACCTGGTGCAGAAGTCCATCGTCAATCTGGAAGATCCGCTCTTTGCCGACCTGGTGGACAGCGCCACCATCCGGCGCCGCGGGCTGGGAGCGGCATTCCAGAGCCGGTTCCTCGATTCACTCCGGATCCAGGATTTCCAGTTCCGGGCCGCCGAAGGCGTCTGGCTCCGGTCGAACGAAGCCAACATTCAGCTGGAGGGCGGAGTCACGGTACAGAAGAACCGGAACCTCTACCGGCTGGACGGCGCGTTCACCGCCGTGCGCGGCACCTACGATCTCAAACTGCTGGCGATCACGCGGTCATTCGAGGTGACGCGGGGGGAGGTCAAATACTTCGGTGAGCCGGACCTGAACGCGGATCTCGACATCCAGGCCAGGCACACGCTCCCCCCGGTCGGACCGGAAGGGACGACGCGAGACATCGAAGTGACGGCTACCATCAGCGGCACTCTGCGCCGGCCGCGGCTGTCCCTGATGAGCAACATCTACCCGCCGCTGTCCCAGAGCGACCTGATCTCGCTGCTGATCTTCCGCCGGCCGGTCAATCAGGTCGTGGCGGGTCAGTCCGGGGCGGCCGACGCGAACCTGGCCGGAAGTCTGGTGCTTCAGACCGTCGCCTCCGAATTGGGGAGACTCCTCCGCGGCGAGTCGCAAGTCGGGGTCGATTTCATCGAGATCCGCCCCGGCGAAAGTTACGCTTCGGGGCAGGCGTCCCTGACCCGTCTCTCGGCCGGGTGGCAGCTGGGTGACCGCTGGTTCGTCAGCCTCATCACCGGTATCTGCCGGGATTTCCAGCAGTTCGACTATCGCAACTTCGGGGCAAGTCTGGACTATCGCCTTGGTGGGCACGCCAGTGCGTCGGTCAGCGCGGAGCCGTACCAGACCTGTCTGGCCAGCACCAGCGCCGTTGGGACCAAGCGTTACCAGTTCGGTGCGGACCTGCGGTGGGGCCGGGAGTACTGATGGCCCGGGCCGTGCTGATCACGAACCCGGCAGCAGCTCGCACTACTCATGCCAGCGTCAGGGCGGTCAGTGAGGTGCTGCACCAGGCGGGCTGGCAGCTCGAGGTCCTGGCCACGGGCGGGCCGGGCGACGCCCGCCTCATCGCGGCCGATGCGGTCCGTCATGGCGTGGACCTGGTGGCCGTGCAGGGCGGCGACGGCACCACCATGCAGGCCGCCTCGGCGCTGGTCGGCACCGACGTGGCGTTAGGCCTGGTGCCGGGCGGCACCGGCAACCTGCTGGCGGGGAACCTCCGCATTCCGCGCTCGGTGACGCGGGCGGCCCGCATCCTGGTGAAAGGCCACCGGCGCCGCATCGACCTGGGGCGCATGGACCGCCAGCACGGTCTGACCTATTTCTCGGTCGCCTGCGGCGCCGGCATCGATGCCCGGGTCATGCACGAAACGGCATCGGCGCTCAAGCGGCGCTGGGGCATCGGCGCGTACATGGCCACGGCGCTCAAGGTCCTCCCGGAGATCCAGACCTTCCAGGCCCTGGTGACCGTGGATGGGCTGGAATACGAGGCCGAGGCCGCCATGATCCTGGTCGCCAACTGCGGCGAGATCATTCCCCCGTTCGTGCGGCTGGGGCACGGGATCTCGCCGGAAGACGGCTGGCTCGACGTGGTGGTGGTGCGCGGCAGCGGGATCTGGGATGCCATGCGCGCCGTGTGGCACGTACTCCGGGATCTCCCGACGGTGTGGGGGGACGGTACCTTCATCGGATACGCCAGGGGAAAGGTCGTGAAGGTCGCGACGGACTCGATGCAGCCGGTCGAACTCGATGGTGAGGCCGGGGGATCCACTCCGTTCACCGCGGAGGTGGTCCCGGGCGCCATCTCGGTCGTGGTTCCTGGATAAAGGACGCCAGATGAGCGACGCAATCCTGCTGATTGACGACGACGCCGAAGCGCTCCGTGGTCTCGGGAGCCTGCTCGAGAAGCAGGGATTCGAGGTCGCCCGGGAGCTGGACGGCGCGGGCGCCGTCACGGCACTCGACCGGCTCGAGCCCGACGTCGCGATTGTCGACCTGGGCGCGCTCTCGGGCGAGGGAGCCGATCTGCTGGCCCTGCTCAAGCAGCGCGGTGTCGGCATCATCGGTCTGCTCGACCAGTCCGATGAGTCCGGCGTCGCGCAGGGGTACCGGCGCGGCGCCGACCACGTGCTGGTTCGTCCCTCCAATCCCGACCTGCTGGTGGCCGCGGCGGCCCGCGTGGCCGAGGCGAGCCGGCTCCGCCGCGCCGCGGACCTGCTCATGGGGCCGCCCGAAGGGCTCACGCTGGAAAGCCTCGGCACCTCCTCCACCATGCGGGCGGTGGCCCAGCAGATCTCCAGCCTGGCCCAGAGTGACCGCACCACCGTGCTCATCACCGGTGAGCACGGCGCGGGCAAGGCGTGGGCCGCCCGGCTGATCCACCAGCTGGGAGCGCGGGCCCACGAGCCCTTCCTGGAAACCTGGTGCAGTGGAAGCGGTGCGGTGGAACTGGAGACCCGGCTCTTCGGCTATGAACGCGGCGCGGTGGTGGACGGCAAGCGCCGCAAGCGCGGCCTGCTCGAGCTGGCCGGGCGCGGCACCCTGCTGCTCCGCGAAATCGGCTCGATGCCGGTAGAGCTCCAGCCGGTCCTGCTCCGGGTCATCGAGTCGCGGACCTTCCGCCGGGTGGGCGGCCAGCGCGATGTCCCCGTGATGCCGCGGATCATCGTGACCTCCACCCGCGACCTGGGCCAGGAAGCGGAAGCCGACCGCTTTCGGGGAGATCTCCACTACCGGCTGAGCAGCATGGTGCTGCCCATTCCGGCCCTGCGCGACCGATCCGACGCCGATCGGCTCATGCTGGTGCAGACCATCCATGCCCGGCTGGCGGCCCGCCTGCCCGAACCGCCGCCTCCGCTGGCACCGGAAGCCCTGGACCGGCTGATGACCCATCACTGGCCCGGCAACATCCGGGAGCTCGAGAGCGTGCTCGAACGGAGCGCGCTCCTGGCCCGGAACCAGCCGGCCGTGCTGGTGGAACACCTCCCGGGTGAATTCCGGGCCCGGCCCGGGCTGGGCGACCGGCGCCACACCCCGATGAGCCTCGAGGAACTCGAGCGGCTCCACATCGACCGGACCCTTCGCTTCCACGGGGGCAATCGCACCCGCGCGGCCAAGGAGCTTCGCATCTCGCGCGCTACCCTCATCAACAAGATCAAGCGCTACGGCATAACGGAGTGACGATGCAGCGCAAGGAGCTCAAGGAGCGGGACGCCATGACCTGCCGCGCCTGCGGCCGGGAAGAGCGGGCGTCGGAAGGGTACCCGTGCGACAACTGCGGGACCTTCATCTGTCTCATCTGCAGCTTCCAGGGGGTGACGCTCTGCGCCACCTGCGCGGCCGCCCAGCCGGGCCGGGAAACTCCGCCAGCTCCACCATCGCCCGCCGAGGCATGAACGCCGTTCTCGCGACGGCGGCAATTGCGCCGGTCGTCCGCGAGCCATCGGTTCGCGCTGAAATCGTTACCCAGCTGGTCATGGGGGAAACCGCGGCGGTTCGTTCCGAGCGGGGCGACTGGCTCGAGATCGAAACCGCGATCGACCGCTACCCCGGATGGATCCACCGGGGGTACGGGCGCGGTCTTGCCCGCGATGACGCGGATGCATGGCTGGCCGGTGCTGCCTGGTGCGATGGAGCGGCCCTGATGACCGGTGGCAGCAGGATTCCCCTGCCGCTCCGCGCGCGGGTGCAGCGCACCGAAGACGTCATCGAGCTGCCCGACGGCCGCACCGGCACCGTGGCCGATGGCCTGGTGGCCGACCTGGAGTTCGCCCGGGCCAGTGCCCGCCGGCTGCGGCCGGACCAGTGGATCCTCCGCAAGTTCACCGGCGCGCCCTATCTCTGGGGCGGAGTCACCCCCTGGGGGGTCGACTGCAGCGGACTGGTCCAGACCGCGTGGCTCGCTCGAGGAACGGTGTTGCCGCGCGACGCGTCGGCCCAGGCCAGCGCCGGAGCCGAGATCGCTTTCAACGCCGTCGAGCCGGGCGACCTCCTGTTCGTCGCCGACGGCGAAACTCCGGGCCGGATCACCCACGTGACGATCGCGCTCCCGGGGGAGGCCATGGTGCACGCCACCCTCCGCCGCGGCGGCGTGGTGGTGGAGCGGTGGAAGGATGTGGAGTGGCTGATGGCGAAGCTCGTGACCGTAAGGAGAATACAGGACTGACTGAGGACTTAGGACTTGGGACTAAGTCCGCTCC
>DASTEX010000569.1:0-2284 GCA_035709185.1 Gemmatimonadales bacterium | reverse complement strand
CGACCTCGGCCGCGGCGGCCTCGAACGCGGCTTCAGCGGGAGCCTGCCCCACCAGCATGCGGTTGACCGCATCCAGGGTCACCGGTCCCTCGCCCACTCCCATCAGCACCACGCTCGCCCCGGAGCACTGCCCAGCCGGATCCAGCTCCAGCGCTACGGCTACACCGGCGAGGGCGTAATCGCCGTGCCGCCGGGCAAACTCCTGAAAGGCAAACCCCGACCGGGGAGCCGGCGGCGGTATGACCACTTCCGTGAGCAGGTCGTCCGGAGCCAGGGCCGTAGCGAAGAGACCGAGAAAGAACTGCCGCGCTTCGACCCAGCGCTCCCCGTCGACATTACGGACCCGGAACCGGGCGTTCAGAGCGGTCATCACCGCAGGCAGCTCGCTGGCCGGATCGGCATGCGCCAGGCTTCCCCCGATGGTCCCCCGATTTCTGATGGGCGGGTGAGCGATGTACGGCATGGTCTCGGCCAGGAGCGGTGCCCGGGCGGCCACGTCACTTGACCGTTCCACCGCGCGCTGCCGGGTCATGGCCCCGATGGCGAGCCCGCCATCCGCGGCTTCCAGGATGCCGGCCAGATCGTTCAGCCGGTTCAGGTCGATCAGGACCGCGGGACGGGCCAGCCGGAAGTTCATCGCCGGGATCAGGCTCTGTCCCCCGGCCAGCGGCTTGGCTTCCGCACCGTACCGGCGCAGCAGCTGGAGCGCCTGGTCCAGCGAATCCGGGACGTGATACTCGAACGGGGGCGGCTTCATCCGGACCGCTTCCCGCCCGCACCGCTCGACTGGAGCAATTCGAACAGCCGGTTGGGACTCAGGGGCATCTCGAGGATCTCGACCCCGTACTCGCTGAGCGCGTCCTCCACCGCCTGGGCAAAGAGCGCCCCAACCGGAATCGCTCCGGCTTCTCCCACCCCCTTGATGCCCAGAGGGTTGAGCGGAGAAAGCGTCTCTCGATGAAAGATTTCGACCGGGGGAACCTCCAATGCCGTCGGCAGCAGATAGTCCATCAACGAGGCGTTCATCAGCTGCCCGTTGTCGTCCCACACCAGCTGTTCGTAGAACGCGTTGCCGATCCCATGGGCCACTCCCCCCTGGATCTGCCCTTCAACCAGCACCGGGTTGATCGCCCGGCCGCAGTCGTGGACCACCACGTAGCGCAGGATGGCCACGCCGGCCGTCTCGGGATCCACCTCCACGATCATCGCGTGAACTCCGCTGGCCGTGGTTCCGGAGGCCGGGCCGTAGTAGGCCGTCGCTTCGAGACCCGGCTCGGTACCGGGCCTGACCGCGCCGCGCAGTGGGTTGGCGCGGACCGCCAGCTCACCGAGCGAGAGGCTCCGATCCGGCTCGCCCCGCACCCGAATCCGGCCCTGCAGGAACTCCAGCTGCTCCGGTGCGGCCTGAAGCAGCTCCGCGGCCAGCGCCGCGGCTTTCTCCCGCACTCGGCGAGCTGCTTCGTGGCAGGCGGTACCCGCCACTACGGCCCCGCGGCTGGCGAAGGTGCCGGTACCCCAGGAAAACTCCCTGGTATCACCGGTGCTGACCTCCACCTCTTCCGCCTCCACGCCTAACTGTTCGGCCACGATCTGGGCGAAGGTGGTGAAGTGGCCCTGGCCCTGGGTCCCGACTCCAGTCGCCAGGCGCACGATCCCATTCGGCTCCACGGTGACTCGGGCGCCTTCGTATGGTCCGATCCCGGTGCCCTCGATGTAGGTCACCAGGCCGATCCCGAGCCGCCGGCCTTCGGCTCGCGCCCGGGGCTGGATCTCACGCTTGAACTCTTCCCAGCCGATAGCATCCGCCGCCTGCTCCAGCGCGGGCCGGTAGTCTCCACTGTCGTAGGTGAGCGGAGCGGAATCCTGGAACAGGATTTCGTGATTGTGGGGGAACGTGTCCGGCGGCAACAGATTCCGGCGCCGGATCTCCACCGGGTCGAGCCCGATCTCCCGGGCAGCGAGGTCGAGCAGGCGCTCCATGACGAAGACGCCGTGCTGGCGGCCCGCGCCCCGCACCGGCGTGACGATCGGCCGGTTGGTGAAGACGACCGTGAACTCGCTCTCGTAGTTGGGCACGTCGTACTGGCCCAGCAGGGTGCACTGGCTGTTGATCGGGATGGTGAGGCCGTACGGGTTGTAGGCCCCGGTGTCGTGCAGAAAGACGTCGCGGACCCCCAGAATCCGTCCCTCCCGGTCGATCGCCAGCTCCGCGTCGTGGATCTGGAGTCGTTCCTGGGTGGTGGCGAAGAAGCTCTCCTGCCGGTCCTCGATCCACTTGATGGGA
>DASTEX010000568.1:0-5261 GCA_035709185.1 Gemmatimonadales bacterium | reverse complement strand
GACCTGGTGCGCTCCCGTCTCCCGGCCAACGTGACCCTGGACGTGGTCCGCAACGCCGGGGTGCGGGTGGAGGCCTCGGTCCGGAACGTCCAGGAGGCGCTGCTGGAAGGCGCCATTCTGACCGTCCTCGTCGTATTCCTCTTCCTCAATTCCTGGCGCTCCACGGTGATCACCGGCCTGGCGCTGCCGGTGTCGGTGCTGGCGTCGTTCATCGCGGTGGCGGCGTTCGGCTTCACGCTGAACATGATGTCCCTGCTGGGACTGTCGCTCGCGATCGGCATTCTGATCGATGATGCCATCGTGGTCCGCGAGAACATCGTGCGGCACGTGGAGATGGGGAAAGACCACTTCACGGCGGCCCACGACGGCACCGACGAGATCGGGCTGGCCGTCACCGCCACCACGCTCTCGATTCTCGCGGTGTTCGTGCCCATCGCCTTCCTGACCGGGGAATCGGGTCAGTGGTTCAAGCCGTTCGCCCTGACCATCGCCTGCTCGGTGCTGGTGTCGCTGCTGGTGTCCTTCTCGCTCGATCCGATGCTCTCGGCCTACTGGCCCGATCCGCACCAGGCGCCCGAGAAGCGGGCCTGGATTACCCGGCAGCTCGATCGGTTCAACGCGTGGTTCTCTCGCCGGGCCGGGAACTACAAGCGGGTGATCGCCTGGGCGCTGGACCACCGCTGGGCCGTGGTCGGCATCTCGGTGGTCTCCTTCGTCTTCGCGCTGGCGATGCCGGCGCTCAGGATGGTGGGCGTGGGCTTCGTGCCGGAAGACGACCGATCGGAAGTATTCGTTTTTCTGGAGACCCCGCCGGGATCGAACCTGGAGTACATGCGCCGGCGGGCCGACGAGGTCCTGGCCATAGCCTCGAAGGTACCCGAGGTCAGGTACTCCTACACCACGCTGGGCGGGGGGCTCACCGGAGCGGTGGACGAAGGCAACATCATGCTCCGGCTCTCGCCCAAGGGCGAGCGCGACCGGTCGGTGCAGGAGATAGCGGCCGCGCTGCGCCCGGAGCTCAACCGGCTGGCCGGGGTCAGGATCTCGGTGCGCGACAGCGACTGGGGAGGCAACATGAAGCTGCTCCAGCTCGACGTGCGGGGGAGCGACGTCCCCACCATCCAGCGGGTGGCCGAGCAGGTGGCAGCCGAGGTAGCGCAGGTGCCGAACGCGGTGGACGTGGGGCTGTCCACCAAAGGACAGCGACCCGAGGTCACGGTCGACATCGACCGCGGCCTGGCCGGGAGCCTGGGAATCACCGTCGGGCAGATCGCCCAGTCGCTCCGGCCGGCCTTTGCCGGGATCGACGCCGGCGACTGGATCGACCCGAGCGGCGAGACCCGGGACGTGATGGTCCGGCTGTCACCCGAGGCCCGGACCAGCCCCAACGATCTTCGCCAGCTCCCGCTGGTGATCCGCACCGCGGACGGAACCTCGGCCACGGTCCCGCTGGGGCAGGTGGCCCGGATCGACCAGGACCTCGGTCCGGCCGTCATCAACCACCTCAACCGGGACCCGGTCGTCACAGTGGGATGGAACATTGCCGGCCGGTCCACCGGCGAGATCATGGCCGACGCCAAGGCCCGGATCGCCCGGCTCAATGTGCCCGATGGCGTGACCGTCAGTGAGGGCGGTCAGGCGGAACAGCAGACCGAAATCTTCACCAAGATCTTCCAGGCGCTGGCGCTGGCCGTACTCCTGATGTACCTGGTGCTGGCAATGCAGTTCGGATCGTTCCTCGATCCCCTCGCCATCATGATGTCGCTGCCGCTCTCTCTGATCGGCGTGATGCTGGCCCTGGCCCTGACCGGGCATACGGTGAACATCATGAGCCTCATCGGGGTCATTCTGCTCATGGGCATCGTGGCCAAGAATGCGATCCTGCTCATAGATTTCGCCAAGTGGGCTCACCAGCGCGAAGGGCTGGGACTGCGCGAAGCGCTGATCGAGGCCGGCGCCATCCGGCTCCGGCCCATCCTGATGACTACCTTCGCCATCATCGCGGGCATGGTGCCGGTGGCGCTGGGCCGGGGCGAGGGAGCGGCGTTCCGGGCCCCGCTGGGGGTGGCGGTGATCGGCGGGGTCATTACCTCCACCCTGCTCACGCTGATCGCGATTCCGACGTTTTACGAGATCCTGATCGAGGGGCAGGCCTGGGTCGGAGCGCGGGCGAAGCGGATCTTCGGCTTCGGCCGGCGGCGGACCACGGAACCAACCGTGAGTAGTCAGCCCTGAGCGGCGCGCCCCACCGCGCACGGCGTACCTGCGAAACTGCTCACCGTGAATGGAGTCGCATGATCGACGAGCTGCGAAAGTGACCGCGCGCGTCCACCCGGGCCCCCGGTTGCCGGGCGCGAAGGAGGGCGCCGGCGCTTCCGGCCGCGGGCGGGACCCGGAGCCCAAGCGGAAAATCACCTTCCGGACCGCCTGGCGGGAATCGAAGGAACTGATCGTCCGGCATCGGAAGCGGCTGCTCATCGGCATGGGGCTGATGCTGGTAAGCCGTCTTGCGGGCCTGATCCTGCCGGCCAGCTCGAAGTGGCTGGTCGATACCGTCATCACCGGCGGCCGGTACGATCTGCTGGTACCCCTGGCGCTCGCGGCCCTGGCGGCCTCCATGGTGCAGGCGGGCACCGGATTCGCCCTGAGCCAGCTGCTGGGAGTGGCGGCCCAGCGGGCCGTCACCGACATGCGCCGGACCGTGGAGGCGCACGTACTGCGCCTTCCCATTCGGCAGTTCGACAGCACCCAGACCGGCATCCTGATCAGCCGCATCATGAGCGATGCCGAGGGAATCCGGAACCTGGTCGGTACCGGCCTGGTCCAGCTGGTCGGAGGCATGGTGACCGCGGCCATCGCCCTCGGCGTGCTCTTCTGGCTCAACTGGCAGCTGACCGCGGGGACTCTGCTCTTCCTCGCCGCCTTCGGCGGCGGCCTGTCATTCGCTTTCGTGAAGCTGCGCCCGATCTTCCGGGAGCGGAGCCGGATCAACGCGGCGGTCACCGGGCGTCTGAGCGAATCCCTGAGCGGGATCCGGGTGGTGAAGGCCTATGTCGCCGAGCGGCGGGAGGATCTGATCTTTGCCCGCGGGGTTCACCGGCTCTTCCGCAACATCGCCACCACCATTACCGGGGTCTCGGCCATCAGCAATCTGACCACCGTCGTTGTCGGCGCGATCGGCGCCCTCATGATGATCATGGGCGGCCGGGCCGTCGCGGCCGGCACGATGACGCTGGGCGACCTGATGATGTACGTGCTGTTCACCGGGATGGTCGCGGCGCCGCTGATCCAGATCGCCAGCATCGGGACCCAGATCAGCGAGGCCTTCGCGGGCCTGGACCGGATCCGGGAGATCATGAACCTGACGACCGAGGACGACGAGGATCGGGACAAGGCCGTGATCCCGCCCATCCGCGGAGCCGTGGAGTTCCGCGATGTCTGGTACGAGTACGTAGAAAACGTTCCCGTCCTGCGCGGCATCTCGTTCCGGGCCGAACAGGGCACCACCACGGCCCTGGTGGGTTCGAGCGGATCGGGCAAGAGCACGCTGTTGAGCCTGGTAACAGCCTTCAATCGGCCGAAGCGGGGACAGATCCTGATCGACGGGCGCGATCTGAGCGGCTTCAAGCTGCGGGAGTACCGCTCACAGCTTGGCATCGTGCTGCAGGACAACTTCCTGTTTGATGGAACCATCACCGAGAACATCCGTTTCTCCCGCCCCGAAGCGACGCTGGACGAGGTGAAGCGGGTGGCGGGCATCGCCCACTGCACCGAGTTCATCGAGCAACTGCCGCAGACCTGGGACACGGTGGTAGGGGAACGGGGGGTGAAGCTCTCCGGCGGTCAGCGCCAGCGGGTGGCCATTGCCCGGGCCATCCTGGCCGATCCGGCTGTGCTGCTGCTCGACGAGGCAACTTCGAGCCTCGACAGTGAAAGCGAAGCCATGATCCAGGACGGCCTCCGGGCGTTGCGGGCCGGGCGGACCACCTTTGTGATTGCCCACCGGCTCTCGACCATCATGAGCGCGGACCAGATCCTGGTGCTGGAGGCGGGGGAGATCGTCGAGCGGGGGACCCATCGGGAGCTGCTCGCCCTCGGCGGCCGTTACAAACAGTTATACGACAAGCAGTTCAAGCTGGAGTACGACCGCTACGTGAACCCGGGGGAGGAGCTGGTAGCGACCGCCTGAACCGCAGTGTTGCACCGGCGCCAAGCCGGTACAGACCCGTAACCACCGCGCCACACCCTGCTGCGGCTGGCTCGGTTTTCGAGTCTTGCCTGTCGTCAAATCGCAACACAGATTCGCATGATCATGCCACCTGGGCGGCGCCTCGCGTCGTCCCAGCGCAACGGCGTCGGCTCGAACCACGCTTGCCAGAGCCTTGGCGCGGGGTCTTCCCCCCTTCGTGACCGCTGGCACGCCGGGGGCCGGTTCAACGTCTCCCCAGCGGGGGTTCGCTTTCTTCGAGGTTGTTATGCGGTTGCCCGCCCTGCTCGCGCCCGTTCCGGGAATACTCCTCATCCTGGCTGCCTGCCAGGATCCCCAGACCGAACCGATAGATCCGGATCTGGCCAGGACGGCCCGGACCAAGGACCCCCGCACGCTGACGGTGACGGGTGGCGGCACCGGCTATGGCCTCGTCACCGCGCCGTTCTACGGCGAAACGGAGGAACTGAGCTGCACCATCAGCGGCGGGACGGCGAGTCCCGACGAATGCGTCCGGGCGTACGGTTGGAAGACCCACGTTACGGTGACCGCCACGCCCCAGGGCGGCAGCACGTTCACCGGCTGGAGCGGGGCCTGTTCCGGAACCAGCTCCACCTGCAGCGTGGTCATGACCCAGTCCCGCAGCGTCCGGGCCAGCTTCGCCGGATCGACCGTTCCCAGGTTCATGGTCACCGTGGCCGGCGGAGGAACCGGGAGCGGCACCATCACCAGCCAGATCGGCGTTTCGCCGGCCCTCAGCTGCACGGTCACCAACGGCAGCTCCGGCAGTACCGGCTGCAGCGGATCGTATCTGCAGGGCACCAGCCTGGTGCTGACCGCGACCCCCGCGTCGGGACATACCTTTGCGGGCTGGACCGGAGACTGCTCCGGCACGGGCACGTGCAGTTTCTCGGTGTCCTCGAACAAAGCGGTCACCGCGAACTTCAACGCCCCCCTCGGCAGCGAGGCGACGGCGGGCAGATGGGAAGCGCCTCGGACTACCCCGGCCCTCGCGATCCACCTGAATCTCCTGAGCAACGGCAAGGCGCTGCTG
>DASTEX010000567.1:0-7297 GCA_035709185.1 Gemmatimonadales bacterium | reverse complement strand
GGCGCATCCCTTCTGTGCGAAGACAGTCTGGCCGGCCCGCGCATCGCCCCCGGTCTCGTTGAACCGCAGGTAGTAGAGAAACGCGATCACGTCCGCCATTTCGGTGCCCTGGAACCGGGGGAAGCCGAAGCCACGCGCCCGCATAGCGGCGGACATCTGAAAGGAATGATTCCAGAGCACGCCGGCGATCTCCGAGACCCGCAGCCTCAAAGTCGCCGTGCGCAGGTCCGGCCCGTCCGCCGTGCCTCTCCCGGCGGCGCCGTGACAGCGGGCGCAGCCTTTGGTGGTAAACAGGCGTTCACCAGCACCGGGATCGGGCGGCTGCAGGAACTCGACGTCGCGACCGACGAGTGCGGACGTGCGGCGAATGTAGGCCTGAATGTCGGCCATCTCGCGTCCGACGAAACTGGGAATCGGTACGCCCCGGGCCACCTGTTGGGCCTGCATGGCGGGGCCGTGGTTCCACATGCCTTCGGCCAGGATGATGGGGGCGACGTATCGCGCGTAGGGATCGAGTGGGGGCCCGACCCGCCCCCCCGCGCCGCCGACGGCGTGACACAGGACGCATCGCTTTTCACGAAACCATCGTTCGCCCAGCACCGGATCGCCGGGAACGTCGAAC
The DNA here is from genome assembly GCA_035709185.1 of Gemmatimonadales bacterium. GTDB lineage: Bacteria > Gemmatimonadota > Gemmatimonadetes > Gemmatimonadales > GWC2-71-9 > SZUA-320. Next base: position 6,675 of record DASTEX010000567.1, on the reverse strand, counting down.
AGCTTCACGTAGTAGACGTAGCTGATAATGTCGGCCAGCTCGGCATCGGTAAACGTGGGCCACTGAATCCCCCGCCGCCGGACGGTCTCGATCATGCGGGGCGTGTGATTCCAGAACAGGCCGGCCAGCTGCTGCATGCTTCGGCTGGCGCCGACCACCGCGAAATCGGGACCCAGGGTACCACCGTTCCCCCAGATGGAATGACACTGTACGCAACCGCGATCGACGAAAATCTGCCGTCCCGCGCTGGGGTTCCCGCGGAGCGTCTCCTGGGCCATGGCAGCGCCCCCGAAGAGCAGTGCCAGGATTGTACCCGGCACGGCCACCCGCGCCGCGGAAGCCCTCCAGCGGGGCGGGCGCATCATTCCCCCATGGCGGGTTGGGGTTTGGCGTCGGGGAGATACCCCGCCACGCGGTCGGACACCTCGCGCACCGACTGCTCTCGTCCTTCCTTGATCTCCCAGATGGAGACAATAGGGAAGAACTTGGTAGCAAGCATGTACAGCAGAATGAACCCCGCGAGGGTAGCCGCCATGATCGAGAGCTCGACCCAGGACGGGAAGTAGTGCGCAATGGGCTCCATCTCCCAGCGCGGGTTCACTGACGTCGGCACCACGATGTTGAATCGTTCGAGCCACATTCCGATCACCACCGCGATGCTGGCCACGAAGGTTCCCCGCGGTGTTCGGGTAGAGCGGCGCCACATCAAAGCGAGCGGGATGACGAAGCAACCCAGGACCATGGTCCAGAAGGGGATGGCGAACGGTCCGATGAGTTTGGCCCAGAAGGTCCGCATCTCGGCCGGCTCACCGCCATAGAATGCAGTCAGGTACTCGGCCAGTGTGAAGTAGAACCAGAGCAGGCTGAAGACCAGCAGGAGGCGGCCCATGTAGTCGAAATGGATGGGTTTGAAGTACTCCTCCAGGTGGTAGGCCCGGCGTAACACCACCATGGCGATCAGGAGCGCGGCGATACCGGAATAGATGGCCCCCATGACGAAATAGGGTCCGAAGATGGTGCTGTGCCACATGGGCCGGAGGGTCAGGGCGAAGATCCATCCGATCACCGTGTGTACTGATACCGCAATCGGAATCACGGCGATCGCCAGGATGCCGATCACCCGCTCGAGCCGCGCCCGCTGCCGGGGAGTATCCCGGTAGCCGGCCGCCAGAAGGCGGTACAGGCGGGGCGCCTTGATACCGGCGTCCCGGATGATCGCCAGGTCGGGCAGCATCGGCAGGTAGAGGTAGACCGTGCTGGCCGTGAAGTAGAGCCCGATGCTCATCACATCCCAGAGCAGCGGTGAGCGGAGCTGGGCGTGGAACAGGACGTAGAACAGGCGATCGGTGCGGCCGAGGTCGATAACCGGCTGGATCGCGCCGAATCCGATCACCAGAACCGTGATGAACTCGGCCGAGCGGGTAATCGCCCGTCGCCACTCGGCCTTGCTCACCCGCAGGATCGCCGAGATCAACGTGCCGGCGTGACTGATGCCGATGAAAAAGACAAAATTGATGATGTAGATGCCCCAGTATTCCGGACGGTTCAGTCCGGTGCGGCCCAGACCGAACCGGAGCTGCAGGTAGTAGGCGACGACGCCCCAGAGGACGACCGCGCCGAGGCCGGCGGCGATCAGGCGGAAGCGGGGAGTGGTCTCGACCAGGGGCAGGAGCAGCCGCTGTTCATCGGGTGACATGCCCGCCAGTCTGGTCCTGGCATCGGGGACCATGTCAGCCACTCGACGTGAGGTAGTACACTTTGGGCTCGGTGCCGAGGTCTTCCATCAGGCGCATGGCCCGCGGGTCATGGCGGATCACGCTCACGCGGTGCCGTGGGTCGTCGAGGTCACCGAAGAGGATGGCGCGGGTGGGACAGATCTCCGCGCATGCCGGCTGATAGTCCTCTTCCCGCAATTCCCGGGCTTGGGCCCGCGCATCCTCCCGCGCCTTCTGCAGGCGATGGTGGCAGAAAGTGCATTTCTCGATCACGCCTTTGGGTCGCAGCGAGACGTCCGGGTTCAAATGGGCCCGCTCGGCCTCGGGCCACGACGGCGTGTACCAGTTGAAATACTTCACCGTGTAGGGGCAGGCGTTGGCGCAATACCGGCAGCCGATACAGCGGGGATAGATCTGGCCGACAATACCCTCATCGTTGATATAGGTCGCTGCCACCGGGCATACCTTGACGCAGGGCGGATTGTCGCAGTGCATGCAGGGACGGGGCAGGAAGCGCATGGTGGTGTTGGGGAACTCTCCCTCGACCTCCGTCATCACCTTCATCCAGGCGAAGGCGCGCCCCCCGTCAGCCTCCTTCGGCGAGACCGTGGCAATGTTGTTCTCGCTCTTGCAGGCGACCTCACATGAGCCGCAGCCGGTGCAGCGGTCCAGATCGATCACCATGCCCCAGCGGGTCATGACCGCGTTCCCGTGGCCGGCGCCAGCCGCACGGCAGTGGTGAACCAGGAGGAGAGCCCCGTGAGGGGATCGGTCGAGCCGTCGAGCAAGTGCAGAGGGTTGGCCGGTTCGCCATCGGGATGCCGGAGCCCATAGGGGGCGCACACCGTCTCCGGGGCCGCGCCGGGAAAGAGGTGCAATCTCGCCCGATAGCGCCCGTGGGGTGACTCCACCCATACCATCGTACCGTCGTCCAGCCCCAGGGCGCCCGCGGTGGAGGGGTGGACCTCCACCCACGGTATCCAGTGGCGGTCGGAGAGGACCGTGGGCTGCTCCGCGATCCAGCGTTGCAGCGTCAGGCCCCCCGAGGCCAATGTGGAAAGGCGGTAGGGGATGAGGCGCAGTGGGAAATCCCCGGTCGAACTGGACGCCTCACGAGCGGAAAGTCCATACAATGTCCGGCCCCGGTGTTCCGACTCGAGAGCGCGTGCCAGCCGGGCTGGCATCAGATCGATGCGGCGACCCGGGTTGAGTGAGAGGCGGTCGGGATCGGTGTCGTCATAGAAGAGGTCCGTCCACCCTCCCCGTGCGACCAGGCCGGCCCAGAAATCCTCGAACTTGGCCTGCTCCGGGAGCCACCAGCCACGCTCTTCCATTTGCCGCAGATGGGTCCGCTCGAATTCGTTGCCCAGCGTCATGCCTCTTCGGGCTGCGAAAAGGCCCCGGGCCCTCATCTGGAGCAACGTCGCGAAATCAGGATAGGGAAGACTCTGCGCCACGCTGCCGCCCAAAACCTCACCAAGCTTGAGAATGACGTCGCCAGTGTGCATCCGTCCGTCCCCTGGCTCGACCAGCGGCTGGACCAGACCCCACACCGGATAGGGGAACGAGTCAGGCGTGGGCGCATCCTGCCAGCGTTCGTAGGGTAGCAGGTCCGGCAGGATCAGATCGGCGTAGCGGGTCGTCTCGTCGAGAAACGGTGAGAAGCTCACCACCAGCGGAATCCGCGAAAGCGCCGTCCGCCACGCTTCGACAGCCGGTGTGGAGGCCAGGGGGTTGGCGTAATAGAGCAGCAGCATCTCGGGTGGCGCAGCCTGGCCTCCGGCGATGGCCTCGGCGAAGCGGCGGGCCGCGTCACCCGGTCCAAAGGCGGGTGCGCTCCCGCTGAGCTGGTCGTGCGCCAGGCCGGCGCGCGCCACCGCGTCGAGCACCGGCGGCGCCAGCGACTCGAGCGGCGGATGATCGCCGAACAGCACACCGCCCGGACGGTTCACGTTTCCCATCAGCACGTTGAGGCTGTGCACCGCCAACCCGTCCAGCAGGCCGTTAGGCGCCAGCAGCACGTCGGTGCCACAGACGGCGAGCGCCGGCCGTTGTTCCGCGAAGGTCTTGGCCAGCGCCACGATGCGCTCGACCGGCACGCCAGTGACGGCGGAGACCTCCTCGGTCCGGTAATTGTGGAGCACCACTGACCGGTAGCCCTCCTGCGGGCGCCCCGCCGCATCACGACTGTCCTCGAAGCCGGCCACGTGCCGGGCCACAAAGCCGGCATCGAACAGCTCCTCCCTGATCAGGACGTAGGCGACGCCCAGCGCCAGGACGCCGTGGGTCCCCGGCCGCACCGCGATCCATTCATGGGCCCGCGCGGCTGAGTGGGAGAACCGGGTATCCACCTGGACGAAGCGGGGGCGCGGCGGCTCGGCCGCCGCAGCACCCGGCCCGGCGAAGGCCACGAAGGCCTGGAGGGGTGACCACCAGGCCTCGAACAACGGCGCGCCGAACGAGACGACCAGCCGGGCCCGTTCCAGGTCGTAGCCCGGACGTTTGGCAATCCCGTGCATCAACTCCATCACCGTTTCGGTCCCGTCGCCATATGCATCCGAGAAGTAGTTCGGCGATCCAAACGCGCGCAGGAACTGGCGCCAGAGATCGGCCATGGAACCTTCGCAATAGCCCGCGACGACTGCCGCGGCCTCGGGGCGGCCCTCGGCCCGGAGCGCGCGAAGCCGTTCCGCAATGCGACCGACAGCTCCATCAATCGTGCCGGGCTGCCACTGCCCCATGCCGCGAGTCCCGGCCCGGATCAGCGGAGCGCTCAGCCGCTCGGGATGGTAGAGCATCTGCACGCCGGCAATCCCGCGGGGGCAGACCCCACCACGGCTCATCGGATGCAGCGGATTGCCGATGATCCGAACCAATCGGCCGTCAACCGTGCGGCCCTGAATGCCACACCGCGCGGGGCAGATGAGGCAGCTGGAAGCGAGCAGGCTTTCAACTCCCGGCTGCCAGCCCGGGTCCTCCCTCGGTTCCCGAGCCTGGCGCAGCGCCTGGGTCTGGTACCAGGCGATTCCGGCCCCGGCCGCTCCTACGGCCCCCAGAAACTGCCGACGGGTGTGGGGCATGGTGGATTCCCCCTTCAGCGATGGCAGGCGACGCAGTCGACCGATTGTCCCTGAGCCCGATGGCAATCGAGACACAGGTCCATGGTGATCTGCACCAGGGGGCGAGCGGGCGGGCGCTCGGTCGACGCAATGCCTCCGTGGCAGTTCCGGCACTCGAGCTCGGCGATTCCTACGTGGCGGCGATGGGTGTACCGGACGTGACTGGCCAGACGAAACAGCTTGCGGAACTGGAGCGAGTCACCCTCCGCCAGCAGCGCGCTGACGCGGGCCGCCTCGGGTGAGTCGCCAGTGGGAGTCTGGTGGCAGATGCCGCAGATCTGCGCGTCCGGCAGCCCCGCGTGGGCTCCGGTCGTCACGTACTGATGACAGAACAGGCAGTCGAGCTTGAGGTCCTGGGTGTGTCGACGATGGTTGAAGGCCACGGGCTGCGGAACCGCCGGCCGCCATGCGGTTGCCCACAGCACCGCGGTGGCCGACAGGAGCGCCAGGATAACAACGAGCGCGGGACGCGTCATCTACCGTTGTCCGGCCTGCGGACCGAGGGCCCGTACGTGGGCCCCCAACGCGGGGGTTTCGGGGCCTTGCCCGACGTCAATGGGCCAGCCCAGCCTGAGCATCCAGGCAGGCATTGCAGCCCGCGCGGCCATGATCCCACCTCGGCTCCTACTCTCCGGTCAGGGCCCGCTCATGGAGGAAGCGCAGGTCCGGGGGAGCCTGTGACATCGGGCGGGGCGGAGCCCGCCTCGCCCGGATTGCGTCCGGTTCTCCGATGCCTAACGCGTCAGCGTGCGAAGGTAGGCCACGATTTCGCACAACTGCGCGACCTTCAGTTTGGTCCCGAACCCGGGCATCGCGCCCCGCCCTTTGGCCAGGATCTGAAACAGGGAGTCGTCGGTGAGGCGGGCCATGCGTACGCTGTCGGTCAGATCCGACGGGCGCGGATTCATCGCCGCAGCCACCGTACCGTTTCCCTTGCCGCTCTCTCCGTGACAGACGACACACTGCAACTTATAGGCAGTCCGGCCGCTGACCGGGCTGCAGGCGGATGACGGATGACGCAGGTCCAGGCCCGCGCCCGCGGTCCAGAACGCCGCCCGGTCACTCGCCAGGCCCGCGCTCCCGCCGTGAGTCGAACCGATCCACGGCAACTCGGCGACGACGGCGGAGGCCTCGCCGGCCCGCTCCTCCCGGGCTCGGGCCGCCCCGACCAGGAATTCCCTCACGGCCTCGGTCTCGTCCGGTGTGAGCCGGGCGACGAGAGACATGTGGGTGACGATGGTCTCCCAATGGCGCGCGTCATAAGCGTCGGCGGCGCGGGGGCGATGGCAACGGCCACAGGCAGCACCCCAGACCTCCGGGCCGCCCGGCTTCTGCTGCGCCCGGGCCGGCACAGTCAGGAGGGTAAGCAACAGCGTTGCGAACAGTGCCCGCCGTGCCCGGTGCGCATGCCGCTTGAGTAGTGCAGACATGTTTCGCCCCTTTCCTAGAAGCCCACCGTGAACTGGGCGATGAACTGGTTGTTGTCGACTTCCGCCACGCTGCGCTCGTTGTTGAAGCGACCAAAGAGCCGCAGAGCGCCGAAGTCGGACAGGTAGATGCTCACGCCGACGCTGACTTCCTGCAGGTCCCGATCGGAGGCCCCCGGAAACTCCATCCGGGAGAACCGGACCGCCGGCTCGACCGTCGGGAACAGCAGGTACGAGGCCTGCGCATAGAATCCCCGTTTCTTCAGGTCTCCGGTGGTGGCATCCTGATCGGCCTGGACATACTCCCCCCGTAATTCGAACCCCTTTTTCTGAAACGCCGCGTCCACCCCGAGGAACGTGATCGACAAGTCGCCGACATCCTCGTCCGGGTCGACGTACTTCCCGGTGTGGACC
>DASTEX010000566.1:0-8316 GCA_035709185.1 Gemmatimonadales bacterium | reverse complement strand
GTGCTGAGCGCCGAGATGGGTTTCGTAGGTGATGCCTAACCGCCCCAGCCGGTTGAACCGGCGTTCGCGCCGCGCCAAATACGTGGCGTTGGCCTGTTCCGGGTCCTGCTCGATCTCGTCCAGCGTGAGCGGCCCGGGAATGTTGTAGCGGTTGAATCCGCCGGTCGCGAAGACGCCCACTCGCGCCTCTTCGCCTAACGGCGCGGTCAGCGCGATGTTGGCCACCAGCCGCTCGCCCTCCGAGTGCCGCCGCCAGCCATCACTCTCCGCCCAGGTGACGGATGCCCCCAGCTCCCCGCCGCTCGGCAGATAGCCGGCCTGGAGCGATACCCGCCGGAAACCGAAGCTGCCGAACGAGGGCTCGAGCCAGGCATAGGGCGCGGTCGCCCGCCGCAAGGTGGAAAGGCTGACGACGCCTCCCGCCGCGTTGCCCCACACCGCCGACGCACTCGAGCGAATCACCTCGATCCCGCTCACGTTCGTCATGTCTACCAGGTCGAATGCGGTCCGGCCGTCGGGCTCGGTCTCGGGGAATCCGTCCACCAGGACCCGCACTCCCCGCGAGGTCCCCGAGTTGGACCGGTCGCCCGCGCCCCGGGCGCCGAATCCGCGGATCACCAGTCGCACGTCGCTCCAGCCGGCCCGCGACTGCGCGATGACTCCCGGCACGAAGGCGAGCGCCTCATCGAGGCCGGCTCCCTTGTTGCCGAAGAGATCGGAGGCGCGCAGCTCGGTGATGGCCAGCGGCTGCTCCAGCGGCCGCCGGGTCGAGCGGGTAGCGGTGGCCGTCACGTCCAGGGTCGGCAGGCGGACCGCGCTGGTGTCCCGGACGCGGGTGGTGTCTCGCGCGCGGGTGGTGTCTTCCTGGGCGGAAACCGAAAACGGAATGGCAGCGATCGCCGCCAGCAGGATTACAGAACGCATCGGCTCACGGGGAGGGGTGTCCTCAAAGTACGTGGGGCTTCCGGCCCCCGTTGGTACCAGCTGATCACCAATCTCGGTCCCAAAATATTGGGAATGACTCCCGACCGGTTGGGACCGGGCCTCGGGATTGGGAATCCGAGGCGAGCCGGCCCGGCGACCATAAAAGACTCAGGTAGCAGAGCTTACGCGGTCCGGTGTCGGGGCGGCTGGGGATGGCACGAGTCCTGTCTTAGGGGCAGGCAACCAAAGCCGACGGTGCCCATGTCCTCCCCGACGACGATCGACGAGCTGCTCCCCCCGGTTCTCCCCACCGCCTATCGCGCAGCCTATGCGCTGACTCGCAACGCGGCCGATGCCTCCGACGTGGTCCAGGAGGCGGCACTCAACGCCTGCCGGGCGTTCCATACCTTCGAGCCGGGCACCAACTTCCGGGCCTGGTTCCTCCGGATCGTCACCAACGTCTTCCTGCTGCAGTGCCGCAAGGACCGGCGTTCCGGCCATCCGCTCAGCCTCGAAGCGGTCAACGAGCAGGACGGCGGGGAATCGCGTCCGTGGTTGCAGACCGGTGAAGGCTACGATCCGCTGGAGAACACCATCACCCGGGTGGATACCGGGGCAATCCTGGCGGCGCTCGAGAAACTGCCCCTCGAGTACCGCTCCGTGGCGGTGCTCTACTTCATCGAGGACATGCCGTACGAAGAGATCGCGCGGATCTGCGACTGCCCCATCGGCACCGTGCGATCGCGGCTCCACCGGGCCCGCCGGCTGCTCCGGGCGGAGCTGATGGGTCTGGCGCTGGAGCGCGGATACGGCGGGGACACCGGCCTTGGGGCTACCGGGGCGGCAGCTCGATCAGCCAGGCGTCCGACTGCAGTTCACGTTGCGTAACCATGAGGGTGCGGGCATCGCTGGTGAGGTCCGTGATGTCGAATCCGGCGGGCAGCATGGTGAGCGGGCGGGTGGTGCCGCCGGGGATGCGAACCTCCAGTAACCGGATCCGGTTGTCTCCCGGCATCATCTCCCCGGCCCAGAGCCGGGTGCCGTCGGGAGACCACCGGATCGGGCGAATGGTTCCGCTGGCTACCTGCACCGCGCTGGAATCCCCCCCCAGGGCAGCGAGCCACAGGCCCGCGACGCCCTCCCGGTTCCAGAAGAACGCCAGCTGCCGTCCGTCGGGTGAAACCCGCGGGCTGAAGGCCCATCCTTCACCGTCGGGCTGGGGCAGGATCCCCTGCTCTCCGGTGGCGGGATCGAGCCAGCCCAGCCTCCGGTTTCCGGAAGCCTGGTAGATCAGCCGGCCATCGGGGCTCCAGTCCAGCTCGGTGCCCACGGTACCAACCAGGAAATCCCGCGTGGCCGCGGAGCCCGGCGTCACGATCCGGATCCCGATCGGCCCGCTGTCCGACCCGGTGATCGCCACGGCGTCGTCCCGCCTTCCCCAGGCCACCTGATACGCGCTGCCCATGAGGGACAGCTCCGAAGTGGGAGCACCACCGTCCAGCCGCAGCAGGATCACGTTGTCGCCGTTAGGCTCGCTCCGGAAAAACATCAGCCGGCGGTCGTCCCGGGACAGCCGGCCGCCCCGGTGATCGGCCGTGCCGCTGGTGAAGGGCTGGAAGCCGAGTCGAGGATCGGCCCCGATGGCCAGCCGGCCGATGTTGGACCAGGTGCGGGACCGCACGTACACCAGGCGGCGGCCGTCGCTCGAAAGTGCCAGCCGCGCGGCTCCGTGGGGCGGAGAGGCATAAGGTTCGAGGCCGTCCAGCAGGCGGACCGGATTGCCGCGCGGCCGGAACTCGCCGTCCAGTTCCTGGCGAAAGAGGGACGAGACCGTTCCGTGCTCGCGCAGGAAGTAGATCGCCTTCCCATCGGGAGCCCAGACCGCCCCTTCCACGGAGAGCGAATCGGCCAGGATCTCGTGCGGCGGAGATCCGTCGACCGGGATGATCGCGATACTGGACCGGCGGAAATCGCCTCGGATCAGCGGCAGCGCCACTCGCGAGCCGTCGGGGGACCACACCGGATTGAGGGGCCAGAGGTAATCGAACGGCAGGTCGATGACGGTAGAGTCATCCTGCCCCGGGCCGAAGAGAAGCAGCCGCTTGCGGGTGCTGAGGATGTGCGCCACCCGTCGCCCGTCCGGCGAAGGCATGCCCAGGCGGGGGAACAGCACCCGCATCGGGCCCCCCAGTCGCGGGATGGACACGACGGTACGTTCCGCACCGGCCATCTGCGAATACACCTGCGAGCCATCACCCGACCAGGACAGGGTCAGGAACGACCGCAGCATGCCGATGGGAACCTCGTTGCCGCCGAGCAGGTCGCGCACCACGATGCGGTGGCCGACGGTATCACGCAGCGCCAGGGCCAGAAACTGCCCATCAGGAGAAGGAGCCGCATCGGCCACATTGCCGAGGAACGTGAGCTGGCGCTGCCGCACCTCTGCGGCTGCTGCCGGTGCGCTCCGGAACCGGAGCAGGGAGACCGCCGCGGCCACGATCACCAGTCCGGCAACGAGCGGCATCAGCCAGCGGGACGCCCGGGTCACCGGCGCCAGCGCGGCCGGCGTCACCCCGCCGCTCGGCGTGGTCAGCGGTTCCAGCTGATCCACCAGCTCGACGGCCGACTGCCACCGGTCCTCGGGCCGCTTCTCCAGGCAGCGCATGATCGCGTGCGCCAGTCCGGGCGGCGTCTCCTCGCGGTGGGAGAGGAGCGGCTCCGGCTGCAGCGCCACGTGCTTGGTCAGGAGCTCCTGCGGCGTGGCTGCGGTGAAGGGCGGCTGCCCGGCCAGGAGCTCGTAACCGAGCACGCCTAACGCGTAGATGTCGGCCCGGTGATCCACGTCCGGGCTCGCCACCGCCTGCTCGGGCGACATGTAGGCCGGCGTCCCCAGTGCTACCCCGGTGGTAAGCTGTTCGCCTTCGGCCGCGGCGACGCTCATGGCCCGCGCGACCCCGAAATCGGTGACCACCGCGTGGCGGCCGGCCAGCAGGATGTTCTCCGGCTTGATGTCGCGGTGAACCACGCCGCGAGCATGGGCATGGGCCACCGCGTCCGTCACATCGGCCAGGATCCGGAGGACTTCCGGAATGGGCAGCCGGCTTTCCCGCCGCAGCCGCTCGCGCAGGGATTCGCCCTCCACGAACGGCATCACGAAGTAGAGGTAGCCCGCGGCCTGGCCCGAATCGAGCAGGGGGACGATGTGGGGATGCTGGAGCCGGGCAACGGTCGCGATTTCGCGCAGGAACCGCTCCTGCGCCATGGTCGGAGTGTACTCGGGCCGCAGGACCTTGACCGCCACCTGCCGGCGATGCCGCAGATCCTCCGCGAGAAAGACGGAGGCCGTTCCACCCCGTCCCAGCTCGCGCTGAATCAGGTAGCGGTCGGCGATCGCGGACGCAAACTGCCCTGGAACCACTCGACCTCCGTTAGCCGTTAGCCTTAGCCGCGAAGAAACTACTCGCTCGGGAATGAACCCGCTTCGGAGGCCCGGTCACGCTCACTCGTCGTGTGTCTGCCTTACGGCCCACGACTCGCGTTCCCGGAAAGCTCACGCTTTCGTTGCCGATAGCCTTCGGGGGGTTCGGGACGGGTATCGAGATAATGGCGGACCAGCTGACCCAGGTAGACCGGCAACGGCGTGTAGGCCGCACCTAACACCTCCCTGCTCCTGGTATTGTCGAGCGACGACATCCAGGTATCGCTGAAGGGCGAGCAGGCGGGAAAGAGGCCCCGTTCCTCCAGGGTGCGGAGCGGGACCCGCAGCACCCGGGGCGGCCCTTCGAACCCCGGACGGAGGTGGGTCACCATTCCGAGCAAGTCTTCCAGCGAGACGGTTTCATCCTGGGAAAGATTGAAGGCTTCACCCTTGCCGGCTCCGCTTTCGACCAAGTGAGACCCGATCCGGATCACGTCGTCCCCGAAGACGTGCCGGAGCGAGAGCGCGGGCCGGTCCGGAACCAGGATGGGGCCGCCGTCCTGGAGCCGCAGGATGTAACCGTACAGCCGGCCGTAGTGGTCGCGGCGGCTGTTGACCATCGGGAGCCGGAGCGTGGTGAAGGGAAACCCCGACCGGGCCCATGCCTCCGCCAGCGCGTCCTCCGCCGCGCGTTTCTCGACCCCGTAGAGCCAGTTGCTGTGGTCCCGGGTCCCGGCGGGTGGTTCGTCCATTACCGCACCGTCGTAATCGGATTCGCGGGCGGGCCGGGGTGGGGCCTTGAGGACCAGATAGACCTGGCCGGTGCTGATGAAGAGGTAATGGCCGGTCCGGCCGTCCAGCAGGTCGATCACCACCCGGGCGTCGCGGCCGGTGTAGAGAGTCAGGTCCACCACCGCGTCCCAGCTGCGCTTCCCCAGCGCCGCCCGGAGCTCGGCCGGGACGGTCCGGTCTCCCCGCAGCCGCTCGACCTCGGGCGGCAACTGATCCGCGGTCTGGCCCCGGTTCAGCACCGTGACTGAATGCCCGGCAGCGATCAGCTGCAGGACCAGGTCGTGGCCCAGGTTCCGGGTGCCGCCGAAAACCAGTGTTCGCATGGCTCCGTAAATTACCTGTTGGGATGGGTACGGTCGGAAGGGTCGGAAGCGTCGGAAGGATTGGGGTATCGAATCGGATTTCCGACTCTTCCGACTTTACCGACATTCCGACCCGGTACTCGCAACGCTTAGCGGGTTCAGTGCGTCCAATGTACTTGACCGTGGGAGCCCTGCCGGGATGGCCGAGATTATTGAGCGCCTGACACCGCATCTCGCCGACCGGTATCGCCTGCTTCGGGTCGCTGCCCGGGGCGGGGCTTCGGTGATCATCTACGCCGAAGACGTTCGTCACGAGCGGCCGGTCGCGGTCAAGGTGATGAGCGGGGAGTTCACCGCCATCGCCGGCGCCGACCGTTTCCTGCGTGAAATCGGGATCCTCGCTCGCCTCCAGCATCCCAACATCCTGCCCCTGATCGACTCCGGCACCGCGGACGGGATGCTGTATTACGTCATGCCGTTCGTGCAGGGGGAGTCGCTCCGGCAGCGACTGCTCCAGCAGGGGAAGCTGCCGCTCCAGGAAGCGCTCCGGCTGCTCCGCGAAGTCTGTGACGCGCTCCAGTACGCCCACGAGCAGGGGCTGGTCCACCGCGACATCAAGCCGGAGAACATCCTGATCGCGAGCCGCCACGCGCTGGTGGCCGACTTCGGCGTGGCCCGAGCGGTGAACCCGGCGAAGGATCAGGGGAAGACCACTGCCGGCATCGCGATCGGTACGCCGACCTACATGTCGCCCGAACAGGCCGCGGCCGATCCCCCGATCGACCACCGGGCCGACCTCTACGCCCTGGGCATCGTCGCGTACGAGATGCTGGCCGGCCAGCCGCCGTTCGACAGCGACCAGCCGGCCATGATCCTGGCGGCGCACGTGACGCAGCCGCCACCGCCCTTGTCGCAGTTCCGGCCCGATCTGCCGCCGGGACTCGAAGGGGTCATCATGCGCTGCCTGGCCAAGCGGCCCACCGACCGGTGGGAGTCCGCCGCGGCGTTAGGCGACGCGCTGGAGCCGTTCCTGCTGCCGAGTGGCGCGGTGACCCCGGTCGGCACCAGTCCGGTGACGCGCGAAGCACGGCGGAGAAGGCTCGCCGGCGCAGGAATCGTTGTCGTCATTGTGGCGTTGCTGGTCGCGCTCCTGTTGCCCGATCGGGGCGGCGGGCTCCAGGTCGGCGACCCGGGCCGGCTCGGTGCGGGCGGGGTGCTGGAGCTCGATCCGGTGATTTCGCCCGACGGCCGGTGGCTGGCATACGCGGCCGGCGCCAACGGCACCATGCGGATCACGCTCCGTCCCCTCTCCGGCGGCAACGTAATTCTTCCCGCGGAAGACGTGGCGGCGAACCAGCGGTGGCCCCGGTATGCGCCTGACGGCAGCCGGGTCGCCTTCCAGGCCGGTTCGACCATCTATACCGCGCCGCTCTCCGGCGGCGGCGCCGAGCCTCTGGTGGAAGGCCGCGACCGGTCAGCCGTCTTTGGCTTCGACTGGGCGCCTGATGGCAGTCAGATCGCGTACGTCCTCGATGGCGCGATCTGGATCCGGGGCGTGGTCGCCGGAGCGGAGCCGCGGGAGGTGGTGCGCGACGGCCAGGCCCACTCGGTCAGCTGGTCACCCGACGGGCGCTGGCTGGCCTACGTGAGCGGCAACGCCGATTTCGTCTTCAGCGAGACGCTGCTCGGCAATGTGGCGCCGTCGCGGGTGATGCTGGTGCCCGCCGCCGGCGGAACTCCGCACCCGGTCACCGACGGCCGCACCCTGGCGCTGAGCCCGGTCTGGGCCGACCGTGAAACCCTGCTGTTGGTGCAGGGCCGCGGCGGGATCCGCGACGTCTATCGCATGCGGATCGATCGACGGGGCCGACCCCGGGGGAATCCGGTGCGCCTGACCACCGGTCTCGATCTGCACGGTATCTCGCTCACGGCCGACCGGCGGGGCATCGTGTACGCGGTGCTTTCGCATTCCTCGAACGTGTGGAAACTGCCGTGGAATGCCGGCGGCGTGGCCCACCTGCGCGACGCGGAGCGGGTGACTTCCGGCCAGCAGCTGGTGGAAGACCTGGATGCGCTGCCGATCGGCGGCTATCTGCTCTACGACTCCAACGTGGCCGGCAGCCAGGACATCTGGCTGCTGAGTCTTCGCACCAGCAAGGCCACTCAGCTCACCCGCGACTCCACCGAGGAGTTCGGCCCCACCTGGTCGCCCACCGGAAAGGAGATCGCCTACTACGCGGTGCGGAGCGACGTGCGCCAGGTGTTCGTGATGCGCGACAACGGCAAGAACCCGGTACAGATCACGAAAGACACGCTCCAGAATCACCAGCCGCGCTGGTCGCCCGATGGGCAGCACCTGGTGTTCAACCGGACCACCGGACCGGGTCAGAATCACATCTACATCGTGAGCCGCCGGCCGGATTCAACCTGGAGCGAGCCGCGCCGGGTCACACCCGACCAGGGGGCGGGCGCCAGCTGGTCGCCGGACGGCGGCTGGATCGCGTTCACCGATTCCGCCGGACAGGTGCGGATCGTGGCCCCGGAAGGCACCTCGTCGAGAGTCGTCGCCACGCCGTCACAGACCGGCGGGCTGCGGCTGCGCCGCCCGCTCTGGCTGGTGGACCGGGAAGGGGAAATGCTGGCGCGCTCGGAGGCGCCGGGCGGCCAGGGCGGGATCTGGCTCCTTTCGATCGACGGCCGGCCGCCGAAGGAAGTGGCCCGGTTCGATGATCCGCAGCGTCCGGTCTACCGGGACGACTTCACACTGGACGAAGAGTACGTGTACTTCCTCATCACCGAGCTGCAGAGCAGTCTCTGGACGGCATCGCGGGTTGATCGCTGACCCGGCCGGGCCGAGGCTCGAAGGGTGTTCCGTCCGTC
>DASTEX010000565.1:0-2828 GCA_035709185.1 Gemmatimonadales bacterium | reverse complement strand
CAGGAGTCGGTCCAGCAACCGCACCGGCACCTCTCCCGGGAACCGCGCCAGCCGGCCCAGGGCATCGCTCCGGACCGACTGATCGGGGTCGTTGGTCGCGACTTCCAGCAGGTCCTCCGCCGTGCCGCCCACGCCCTCGCGGCCGAGCAGATACACGGCCCGGCGCCGGAGCGGCGTGGAGCAGGCGTCGCGCCGCGCCAGGGTCCGCCGCAGCACCGGAGCCGCGCCGGCGGGATCGGACTGGACCAGCGCGCTCAGGGCCTCGGCCCGGACTTCCATGTCCTCCCGGTCGCAGGACTGGACTCCGCTGGCCGCCTGCTGTTCCAGCCGCTGCCGGGCGGTGCCGTTGCCCCGGGCCGCCAGCGCGCCTAACACCCGGGCAGTGAGGCCCGAGACCTCGGCGTCGTCCGCGGCCGCGGGATGCTTCTGCCGCTGTTCATCCAGCACCTGCAGCGCCCGCTCCAGCTCCGGCGTGCTGCCGATCCGGTAGAGGGAGAAGGCCTGCCAGTAGAGCGCCGCCGCGGCGTAGCGCGACTGCGGATATTTCTGCGCAAAGCCGGCGAACATCTCCGCCGCCCGGCGGTACTCGTGGCGGTTCAGCGTCTCCCGCGCCGCGCGATAGGCCGAGTCGGTCGGAGAATCCTGATCCGGAACAATGTGCATGGCGCCCCGGCGGCCGAATCCGTGCTGGCCGGCTTGGGGGGTGATCTCCAGGCTGGTCCACTCGAGGGGCAGTTGGAATTCGGGCAGCGCGAATTCAAAGGGCTCGACCGGAAGCTGGAAATCGAACTGGACCGGGAACTGGAAATCGAAATCGTAAGCGAAATTGTCGAGCAGCCTCTCGTGCTCAAAGTCGAGCGCGAAGCGCTCCCACTCGAAATCGGGCGTCGGGAACGTGAAGACCTGGGGCCGCGGCTGAGCCTTGGGCCGGGGAGTCTGTTGTGCCGCCAGCGCCGTTGCAGCGGCGAAGGCCAGCGTCATGAACGACAGGGTACGAACCGGCATGGCGATCCTCGTTCAGGGCGCGACGGTATTGTCGGCCAGGTAATACGTCAGACGCGGCAGCACGTCCCGTTCGTTCAGTGCCTGGGTGATCAGGGCTCCGTCGGGCGCGTCGGCGTTCTGCTGCAACCGGGCGACCTGCGCCAGGACCAGCTCCAGATCTTCCAGCAGCTCGCGGAGACGGGGATCGTCGATGCCGCTGTCGAGCAGCAATCGCGTGGTGGAGAGAAGGTCGCGGGCCCGGGTGACGGTGCCGCCCGGCACCTGGCCGCTCTGGAGATCGCCCCCCACTGCAATCAGCAGCGAAGTGGTCTGCTCCAGGTAGTTGGTGGCGACGCCGACGAACGGCGATTCGCGGACATCGAATTGCGCGGGCTGGGACGGGAGTGAGTCGGTCCCGCGACGGCCGGCGAAGTATCCCACGCCGATACCGACGATCAGCGTCGCCGCCAGCGCCAGCGGACCGGCCCACCACCGCCGGGCCCCGGGTGCGAAGGCCCGCGCCTCGATCACGCGCCACATCAGGTCCACCCGCGGTTCCGGTGGAGGGCGGTAATCCGCCGCCATCTGCCGCATCAGCTCCTCGTGTCGATCGTCTTCAGGATGGTTCATCGTCCTTCTCCTCAGCGGGCAAACGCCGCCAGTGCCTCGCGCAGCCGGGCCCGCCCGCCCATCAGTCGGGTCTTGCAGGTTCCTTCCGGCACGCCGGTCATGCGGGCGATCTCCGCGTGGGTGAATCCTTCGATGTCATGCAGCACCACCGTCACTCGCAGCTTCTCCGGCAACGCATCGATCGCCTGGCGCAGCCGGTCCTTGAGATCGGGCTCGGCCGACGGATCGGTCATCGACAGCTCGACCGCATCGTCCAGGTCGGCCTCGCGGAGAAAGCGGCGCTTGCGACGGCGCAGCGCCGAGAGCCCCATGGAAACCGCGATGGCATGGAGCCAGGTGGAGAGGCTGGATTCGCCACGGAAGCGATCCAGCTGGCCGAATGCCTTCACGAACGTGTCCTGGGTACACTCCTCCGCCTGCTCCTGGTCTCCCACCAGCCGGAACGCGATCCGGTAGACCCGGTGGACATGCAGCTCGTACAACGACCGGGCAGCCTGACGGTCCCCCGCCAGGACCCGGGCAATCAGAGCCTGTTCGTCCTCACCGACCATCGGGTCTCCGGTGTGGTCAGGGGATTAGACGCTGGATCGGGGGGAAACGACGGGTCCACTGGGTGCCCAGTGCCGAGGTGCCGCGTGCCGGGTGCCGGGTGCCGGGTGCCGTGCAGGGTGCGGTGCCGAGTACCGGGTACTGGATACGGGGTGCCGTGCCAGGTGCCGGGTTCCAGGCACCAGGTACCCAGCATAGCTCCGGGCACCCAGCGCTCAGCACGGCACCCGGAACCCGGAACCCGGCACTCGGCACTTCCAGTATTGCAGCAATAGCCCAGATATTGCACAATATTCATCTCAATGAGTCTATTGCCGGAACCGGCCGAACCGCTCCCGCCCCTGTGGGACCGACTGGGGTTCCGCGGCGATCCCTACGCGACCAGTCATCTCCCGGTGGCGGACTGGAGCGAAGAGCTCTTCGTGGGCCGGCGCCAGGACCGGGAGCGGCTCATCGAGTTCCTGCGGGCCTATTCCTCCGGCTGGACCATGGTCGAGGGCCGGCCGGGGGTGGGCAAGACCTCCTTCGTCAACGTCGTGCTGTGGGATCTGTTCCGGACCGCGGAGCGGTTTCCCCTCGGCACCGTGGTCGAGGTCCCGGGCGGTGCCAGCCGGGAGTCATTTCTCCTCACGGTCCTGTCGGCGCTGGTGGAGAGCTGCCGCGAG
>DASTEX010000564.1:0-5358 GCA_035709185.1 Gemmatimonadales bacterium | reverse complement strand
GGCCTCGCCGGCGAACCAGGCCGAGGGGCTCAGGGCAGCCGCGGCACCGAACTCGCCGGGAAACTGCCACCAGGCGTAGAGGCTCACCAGCCCGCCCATGGAAGAGCCCGCGATGGCGGTGCCGGCCGGTCCTTCCAGCGTGCGAAAGTGCTCCCGGACCAGCGGCAGGACCGAGCCGAGGATGAACTGGAGGTAGCGGTCGCCGTCGCCCCCTCCGTGCGCCGGATCGCGAAAGGGACTGTACTCGTATTTCCGGAAGGGGCCGGTGTTGGCGATGCCGGCGATGATCGCCTCGGTTCCCTCCCGCGCCAGCTCACCCAGCGTTGCCCCGAGCCCCCAGTCCCCGGCATGACTGGTTTCGGGGTCGAAGAGGTTCTGTCCGTCGTGCATCACCACCACGGGATAGCGCCGGTCGGTCTGGTCGTACGACGGCGGCAGCGCCACGATGATATCGCGGTAGTTCTGGAGCTCCCGGCTCCGGAGCTTGGGCCACAACAGGAGGCGTGGGCCTTGGGGCGGAGGGGAGACTGAGGGACGGAATTCCTTCCACATCATCTGGGGGTCGACGATGGTCGAAGATGGTCGAAGACGGTCGAAGATAGTCGAAGACGGTAACTGCCTTCGACCGCCTTCGACCGTCTTCGACCGCCTTCGACTGCTTCAGTGGCTAGAACGTGGCGGTCACCCCACCGAGCAGCCGGCGCCCGTTGACCGAGCCACCGTAGATGCTGAACCACTGCCGGTTGAAGAGATTGGTGCCGGTGAGGAACACCCGGAACTGGGGGCTGACCCGGTAGCCGACATTGCCGTCGACGTTGTGTCCCGGCTCGATCCAACCGGCGAAGATGCCGGCCGCCCACTGGAAGCCGCTGGAGTAGCGGTAATTGAGCCCGGCGTCGAGCCCGCTCCGGCCGGCGTAGTTGACCGCGAAGTTGCTGCGCCATTTCGGCGTATTGGCCAGCAGCAGGTCGCCTGCCGCCACTTCGTCCTGGTCCACGTCATAGGTGAACCAGGAGCCGGCCAGGTCGAACCGGATCGCTTCCGAGGCCTGGAAACCCACCGCGGCGTCGACCCCCTTCTGCTTGGCCTTGCCCGCGTTGGCGTAGGAGAGCACGATCGCGGTGTTGCCGGTTTCCTGGCGGGTGAGTCCCAGTCCCGCCACGCGCGACGCGGGATTGGCCAGGAGGGCGTTCCGGACGGCCGATTCGAGCGCCGGCCGGAACGGGGCGGGAACTTCGGCCGGCGCGGTCCAGCGGCCGAACGCCGGGTTCACCCCGGGGAGCAGGTCGGTGACGAAGTTGGAGAGGAGGTTATAGTAGGCATCGACCGAGGCAAAGACCCGTCGGCTCAGATCGCCCCGCCAGCCCAGTTCGAAGCCGGTGTTCTTCTCCACGTCGAGCCGGCTGTTGCCGCGCGCACTGACCAGGACCTGGGAGGAGCTGCCGGCGCAGGGCGTGGCGAAGTTCGAGCAGCTGAAGAGCTGCCCGTCCGGCACGCCGGCCAGTGCCGGCCCGAGCGGGGAGGCGCGCAATCCGGCCTCGAGCAGGCTCAGATTCGCCAGACCGGCCGCGGCCCGGAGGAAATACTCGGAGTAGTTCGGCGTCTGGAACGCCTGGTTGACGGTAAACCGGATCGAGTGGTTCTCCGACGGGTTGACCACCAGCGCCGCCTTGGGAGAGAACTGCGGGTCGATCAGTGACCCGAGGTCGAACCGGCCGGCCAGCACGAAACGGGTCTGGTCGTTGAGCTGCCAGCTCATCTGGGCGTAGGCGGCGTACATGAAATCGCTGCGATCGTCGTCGCGGGCGATCATGAGGGTCGAATCGGTGTCGAGCCGGAGGTTCCGGATCGATGCGCCGTAGACCAGGCGGCCCCGGTCGTTCGAGAAGGAGCGGTTGGCCTGGGCCTCCACGTGCATGATGTCGGAGTGCTCGAGCAGGGGAGCGCTCGACGCCAGGGAATACTGCGGTTCGTTGGTGCGGCGGCCGTTCCAGTAGGCCATGACGTTGTAGCCGGTGGCGGCGTATTCCGCCCGCAGCCACGGCCGCGCGGCATCGTACACCTGGACCCGGCCGATGCCGGTGACGAATACCTCGTTCTGCACCTTGGCGTAGCCGCCTTCGAGCGTGGCCACGTTGCCGTTGGCGGCGTAGTAGTCGAAGCGGGCGCCGCCATAGTATGAGGAGATGGGATCGCGGTCACCCAGCGCCTCACCGGTGCCGGCATCGATCGTCTGGCCCCGGAGCGCCAGCCGCTCGGGTGCGCGCTTGGGCGCGATGGAATCGCTGGCGCCGGGGCAATCCGAATTCGCGCAGCCGACCGAACCGTTGTACTCCAGCCGGAGCGAGGTGGAGTCCCGCAGAGTGCGGGAGCGGCTCCAGGTGTCGCTCCGCGAGGCACCGAAGTTGATCCGATATCCGAACTTGCCCTGGCTGAACGTGCCGGCGTGGCGGAGATCGCCCCGGAACCCGGCCGGGCTGCCGCCCTGCCAGCCATCCTCGGTGTTGAGCACACTGTTCACCAGACCGCCGGCGACCGTGACCTTGGTGCCCAGCACTTCGCGGGCGGTCGGGGTGGTGATGTCGAGCACGCCGCTGTAGGCGTTGGCCCCGTACAGCGCCGAGCCGGGACCGCTGACGAACTCCATCTTGGAGAAGTCCTCGGTCGGCTGGGTCATGGTGTTCCATTCCTGCGAGCCGAGGAACGCGATCGCCAGGTCGCGGCCGTCCTGCAGCACCAGCACCCGCCGGTTCAGGGTGGAGTTGAATCCGCGGGCGTTGACGTTGAAGTCGGTGAGCCCGCTCTGGGTCAGGTCCACGCCCGGGACATTGCGCAGCGCCAGCGGCGCCTGGCCGTAGGCGCTGGCCGTGACCAGGGCGCGCGGTTCAACCGAGAAGATGGCCGCCGGTGCCTGGGTCACCCGTTCGGGCGCCCGGGAGGCGCCCGACACCATGATCTCGGAGAGGGTCACCGGCAGCGGCTCGAGCTGCGCGTCGAGCGTGGCCATGCTGCCGGCCCCGATGGTCACCTCCAGCTCGCGCGGCGCGTAACCGACCCAGCGGAATTCGATGGTCTGTGCGCCGGCCGGGATTCGCTCGAGCGTATACCGGCCCGATGTATTGGTCGCCGTCCGGATCGTGGTTCCCTTCACCAGCACGATGACCCCGCCCAGGGGAGACTGATCGTCGGACCGGGTTACGGCTCCCGATACGCCGCCGGTTCCCTGCGCGGCGAGCGATCGGGGAAGGAGCCCGCTCGCGAGGAAGGCGATGGCAACCGCGTATACGCCCAGCCTGCTGAGACCGGTCAGTCGCATAGTCTGGTATCCTTAATGTTGGTCAGGAGATCGGCCGGTGCGGCCCGGGGCCGCAGGGCTGCGATAAACTGGCGACAGAATCGGAGTGGGGGAAGACCCCCATCTCCTTCAAGGCAGATCTGGATTAGGGCTGAGGGAGGAAAACTAATGCAGAGTGCAGAGTGCAGAATGCAGATTGGAGAAGTGGCCATTTACTTCTGCACTCTACAATCTGCAATCTGCAATCTGCAATCAGATCAGAACTTCCCTAACGCAAGCACCCGCACTCCCCCGCCGGGTCCCGTGGCGGTATAGCTCAGAAAGACGCCATCCTTCGTCCGTGCCAGCCGGGGGAATCCCGCCAGCCGGGCGCGGCTGACCGTGGTCACCGCGCGGCTTGGGCCCGCCCGGCCGTCGGGGCCGACCCGGCGAATCCGCCACTCCGCGTCCTGGGCGGTCCGCTGCTCCAGCCAGGCCACCAGCACCGAACCATCGCCTAACGGCTCGGCATCGACCCGCCCCAGGGTCTGCCCCTCGTCGATCCGGATCCGCTCCCCGAAACTGGCTCCCCCATCGGTGGAGCGGACCAGCCAGACCCGCGGCTGGTTCCGCACCCCGGTGTACCAGACCAGGTCGACCCGGCGCCCGTCGGATACGAGCGCCGGCCCGTTGACCGGGCAGGCCCGGTGCTCCCAGTTGTCGGCCGCCACGATGCGGGGCGCTTCCCATTCGCCCTTCACCTGGCGGGCGATGGCGATGTCCCGGATTTCGCCTTCGCTCCGGTCGCGCCACGCGGCCACCAGTCCTTCCGGCGTACGGGTGAGCGCGGCCTGGCAGCACTCACAGGTCCGGGCGTCGAGCTCGCGCTCCGGCGAGAGGGCATTGCCCGGTCCGATCGAGCGGGTCCGTACCGTCATGGCGCCCCGCTCCTCGCCCGGCATGTTTCGCCCGTCCAGCCAGATCAGATCGGCGCCGGCGGCATCGGGTTGCAGGGCCACGAAGCCGTGCTCGGAGGCGGAGGTATCGTCGTGGGCCCGGACCGGCGGGCTCCAGCTTCGGCCCCGATCGGAAGAAATCGACAGCATCACGTGGTAGGCGTAGGGAAGGGCTGCCGTCTTCTCCAGCCAGTGGGCCACCCAGCGGCCATCGCCGGTCTCGATCAGGGAGCCGAAGTCGGCCCAGTTGACGAAGAAACGGTCGCTCTCGCGAATCGTGGACGGAGCCGACCAGCGGCCCCGCTCACGGACGGCGACGCGGAAGGCATATCGGCCTCCGGTTCCCAGCGGCTCGAGCCAGGTGATCATGAGACGGTCTCCGGCGCCGGCCGCCAGGCTGGGCGTGACCGATCCGGGCGGGCCCTTCCAATCCTCATTGGGGGAGGAGTTGGGAGTAAGGAGTGAGGCGCCTTCCCGCGGTGACTGGTAAGGAAGGAGGGAGGCGGCGCCTGCCACCAGGACGATCGGGAGAAGGGCGAATCGGATCATGAAGCCAATCTATAACACCCCTCACTCCTTACGCCTCATTCCTTACGCCTCACGCCTACCCTCACGAGCCCCCGTTTCTGCGGTTGCCGCAGCAGGTCGGCCAGGGTGGTTTCCCGGAAGAACGCGGCGGTGATTTCCTTGACCTGCTTCCACCGGTGGTGGGCCTGGCAGGGGGCCGCATCGCTGCACACCGCCTGGCCCAGCAGGCAGGCCCGGTTCTCATCCAGCCGCTCGAAGGGCTGCACGATCTCCAGCAGCGGAATGGCCGACGGCTGGCGGGAGAGGCGGAAGCCGCCGTGCTTGCCCCGGGCCGATTGCAGCACGCCAGCCCGGGCGAGCTGGTGCATGGTCTTGGAGAGGTAGTTCTGGGGCACGTTGAGCGCCCGGGCCAGGTCGCCTACTCGCACCGGCTCGTCGGGGTGCTCGGCCAGCCACAGGGCGGCCCGCAGGGCATACTCGGCGGTTTGCGAGAGCATGGGACGACTCGACTCGGAAGCGACTGGGAACATACGTGTCTTTCCAGTTGATATTATCATGATCATATGATATTTTCCACCCCGCTCTGACTCCCATGCCAAC
>DASTEX010000563.1:0-3942 GCA_035709185.1 Gemmatimonadales bacterium | reverse complement strand
CGGCGGGCTCCAGGGCACCGGCGACACCCGGAGCCCGTTCTATATCTCGGTGGTCTCCCAGATCGTGGTGCCATTAGGCATCTGCGCCACGCTCCAGGCCATGGGCGGGCTGGAGCCGATCGAGATCTGGCTCGCGATCCTGGTGGGACATGCGACGCGGTGCGTGCTGTCGGTGCTGAGGTTCAAACAGGGGAAATGGCGATCGATTGAAGTGGGAATTGGGAACTAATCGAACACGGTCGAAGACGGTCGAAGGTGGTGGTGACCAGCTCATCAGTTCCGAGAATCAGGCGTTACCGTCTTCGACTGTCTTCGACCGCCTTCGACCATCTTCGACCGGCTTCGACCTGTCAAGGTGCCACGCCGGTCCCCCCAAACACATACCGCCCGAACCACTCCCAATTATGGGTCATCGCCGCGAGTTGCTCCTTCGGCTTGTTGATCCCGTGTCCGAATCCCTTGTAGACCACCAGCCGGGTCGGCACCCCGACGTCCTGTAATCCCTGGAACAGCTCGTAGGCGTTCTGGATCGGCACCCGCCGGTCGAATTCGCCGTGCTGGATCAGCGTCGGCGTCTTCGCCTGGCGGATGTTGGTCATCGGCGATGTCTTCGCATAGATCGCCGGGTCGATCCAGGGGTTCGCCTTCAGGTACTGCCGGGTGAAGGGATGAATGTCGGTGGAGACGTAATACGTGACCCAGTTGGAGATCCCCGCTCCCACCGAGATGGCTTTGAACCGGGTGGTATTGGTGGTGAGAAAGGCCGAGATGTAGCCGCCCTGACTCCATCCCATCGCTCCCATGCGCGCGGTATCGACGATGCCTTGCCGCACCAGGTGATCCACGCCGCTCATCACGTCCCACATGTCGCCCACGCCCAGGTTGCGGACGTTGAGCGCACGGAAGGCCTCGCCGTATCCCGCCGAGCCGCGGTAGTTGGGCCGCAGCACCAGCGCGCCTTGGCCCACCCACTGCAGGATCGGATAAACCCCGCCGGTCACCGGCAGCGGCAGGTCGATACCGGTCGGCCCGCCGTGGATGACCACCAGCAGGGGATACTTGCGGGCCGGGTTGAAGTCGCGCGGCTTGTGGAGCACCCCCTCGATGGTGGCGCCATCCCGGCTCTTCCAGGACACGACCTCGGACGTGCCGAGCGGCCACGACGCGATCTGGCTGGTGGCATCGGTGATCCGCTCGGCCTGCACCGCGGCTTCGCCGGGAGCGGGCACCGGCGCGAAGTAAACCTCGGTGAGCGTCGAAGCGGTCTGGCCGGTGAAGGCCATCGCCGTTCCGTCGGGAGTAAAATCCACTCCGAAAATGGTCACCGGCGAGTCGCCGACGGGCTGAACCGTTCCCGAGGCAGGATCGATCCGGAAGAGCTTGCGCCGGGTCTTCTCGAACCCCGTGAAGTAGATTCCGCCCGTGGTCCAGGTCACGCCGAAGATCTGCTCGTCGAAACCGGTCCCGAGCCTGGTAGAGGCGCCACCGGTAACGGCGATTTTCATGAGCCGGTTGTTGCGGTAGAAGTGCGAGGTCGTGTCGCCTCCGCTGCTCCCGTAGACCAGCCACTGCCCATCGGGCGACCAGACCGGACCATTGTCGCCGCCGGGCGCCTTGACCAGGGGGGTGATGGACTTGCTCGCAACCTCGATCAACGAGATATCCGCGGTCGTGCCGGAGTTGATCAGCGGATTGACCTGGTGATCGAACGCGATCCGCCTGCCATCAGGCGACCACTGGAAGCCGCCCACCGTGAAGGCGGTGCCTTCGGTGAGCCGGCGCGCCTCGGGAACGGTGCCGAGGCGATCGGGATCGATCTCCACCAGCCAGAGGTGCACCGGGCTCCAGTCCTCATCTTCGGCGGCGAACTGGCCGAACTTCTCCTTCCGTTGCTTCATGGCCTCGGTCTCGGCCTCGGCGGCGGAGAAGGCAATCGCCTTTCCGTCGGGCGACCAGCGGAAGTTGTTGACCGATGCGGCGGATTTGGTGAGCTGTACCGCTTCGCCACCGAGCGCTGAAATGAGATAGACCTGCTGCCGCTCCTCCCGGTCGGAAAGAAACCCGATCCACTTTCCGTCGGGCGACCAGCGCGGCGTGGTGCTGCTGCCCTTGGCTGCCCGGGTGAGCTGGATCGGCTCACCCCGGTCGCGCGCCAGCCAGATCTCGGTGTCGAACTTGTTTTCCTTCCAGTCGGTGGTGCGCACCGTGAACGCCACGTGGCGTCCGTCGGGAGAAATGGCTGCGGCACCCACCTGGTGGAGCGAGATGACCGAGTCGAAGGCCGGCGTCTGGGCGCTGGCCCCACTCGAGATCAGAGCAGCCGCGAAGATCAGTGATAGGCGCATTTGGGCCTCTCCCTGGAAGCGTCGAAGATGGTCGAAGATGGTCGAAGACGGTCGAAGAGGGCTTGGGAAACGAAGCCAACAGCTCAGCAGTTGCCGTCTTCGACTACCTTCGACTGTCTTCGACCGTCTTCGACCGTTCAGTTTCGACCATCTTCGACCGTTTCCCCGCCGCAACCTTCCTCCCCCCCTGCATCACCACCACCGAGTCTCCCCGGACTTCGAACCGGAGACCCGAATCGAGCCCCACGAAGGCTCCCGGCTCCACCGGGATCACCTCTTCCGGAATGTCGAAGGGCACCTGGACCATCAGGACGCCGTTCTCGAGCTTCAGGGTCAGCGGGAACTTCTGCCGGCCCGCCTCCAGCTGATAGACACCGGTGACCGCGACCAGTGTTGCACTGTCGGCCGCAATCGCGGTTATGACCCGCGGGGAATGGTCCGGCCAGGTGTACTCCGCGGCGATGGCGTTCTCGATTTCCTGGATCAACCGGCCGCTCGCGTCCGAATTGCCCATGATGGCCGCTCCCACGCCGGCCTCCGGATAGTACACCAGCGTGGAGCGGAAGCCCTCGTTGCTTCCGCCGTGCCCGAACCGGAACTCCCGCCCGCTGCCGCGCACAGTTGGGCCCAGGCCGAAGCCGCCCTTCTGCTCGGTGAGCATCTCCTTGGCCATGGCCGGCGGCAGCAGAGTCGTGTCGGTCCCCGCCCGGGCGGCCGCGATGGCGAGCGCCCAGCGCGACAGGTCGGTTGGCGTGGTCCAGAGCCCGGCCGCGGCCATTTCCGGATAGGTGTGCCAGCGCCCCTGGATCGCCTTGCCGCCGGTGTCGTGGGCCCACGCGGCCTGCGGCCAGCGCGATTGGGGGAGCGGCTGCTCGTAGGTGCTGTGGGTCATGCCCGCGGGATCGAGCACCAGCCGCTCCAGCAACGACGGAAACGGCTCCCCCGTGACATCGGTAAGCAGGAGCTGCTGGACGGTGGTTCCGCCGCCGGCATAGCGCCAGATCGCGCCCGGCGTGGTGTCCACCCGCACGGCCGCGGTGTTGGCCGGCTTCTCCCCATTGAGGATCTGCACCACGCTCGGCAGCGGAGCGTTCTCGGCATAGCCCGGGAAGCCGTGCACGGTGAGGCCCGCGCTGTGGCTCAGGATCCGCCGGAGGGTCACTTTCTCGGTGCCGGTAAACCGGTTGTCAGGCACCTGCCACGACTTGAGGTAACGATTGACGTTGGTGTCCAGCGCGAGGGTGCCCTGCGCCACCAGTCGCAGCGTCGCCGTCGCCGCCACCGGCTTGCTGATGGACGCCGCCTGAAACAGCGTTTCCGCGGTGACCGAGTCGGCTGTTCCAGCGGTCTTCAGGCCGAAACCGCGGGCCCAGACAATCCGCCCGCCATCGAGCACAGCGATACTGACACCCGGCGTCCGGTAGTGGGCCATCCGCTCCGCCAGCGACCAGGTGCGCGCCGGCCGTCCCTGCACTTCGATATCACCGCGGAGGCCGGAGAGCACCCGGCCCATCCGCACCGTGTCCGCAGCGGATGCCACTCCACTGGATGCTGCCGAGCGGCAGCCGGAAAGAACCACAGCAAGCACAGCAACTGC
>DASTEX010000562.1:0-4070 GCA_035709185.1 Gemmatimonadales bacterium | reverse complement strand
GACGTCCCCTGGAATGGATGGGAGGCGAGAGCCGCCTGAAGCCGAGCCTTGACAAGAAAGATTGTCAAGGCTAGAATCGTCGCCATGATAGGTCTCGAAGTGATCGACGACCCCGCGGCGGCCACAGTGGCGCTCGATCCGGTCCGCAGCCGCCTGCTCGCGGAGCTGGCCGAGCCGGCTTCGGCTGCCACGCTGGCCGGCCGGGTCGGGCTGGCCCGGCAAAAAGTGAATTACCACCTGCGGGCCCTGGAGGCGCACGGCCTGGTGCGGGTCGTCTCGAAGCGTCAGTGGGGCGGGCTCACCGAACGGCTGCTGGTCGCGACCGCGGCGACCTATGTCGTTTCCCCCGGCGCGATGGGTCCCGTCGCCGCCGATCCGGGCCGCGAAACCGACCGGCTCTCCGCGAGCTACCTCATCGCCCTGGCGGCTCGTGTCATTCGCGAAATGGGCCGGTTTCTCCGCCGAGCGGAGGAAACCGGCAAGCGCCTGCCGACGCTGTCGATCGACGCGGAGGTGCGCTTCCGCTCGGCCGCCGATCGCGCCGCCTTCAGCCAGGAACTGACCGACGCGGTGACCAGGCTGGTTGCCCGCTACCACGATGCAAAGGCCCAAGGAGGCCGCGCGCATCGGCTGGTTGCCCTCGCCTACCCCAAACCGCCGGAACCCCACCCCGAGGCGCCATCATGAGCTTGAAAAAGGATGCATCGGGACGTCGCTCGATCCAGGTCGAATGCGAAGTGCCGGGAACCCCCGAAGAGGTCTGGCAGGCCATCGCCACCGGGCCGGGAATCACCGCCTGGTTCGTGCCCGCGGCCTTCCAGGAAAAGGCCGGCAAGCCGATCTCGGTCACGATGAGCTTCGGCCCCGGCATGGACGCCGAGTCCAAAATCACCGAGTGGAACCCGCCGCACCGGTTTGCCGCCGAAGGCGATCTCGGGCCGGGCTCGCCGCCGATGGCCACGGAGTGGATTGTCGAAGCCAAGGCGGGCGGGACCTGCATCGTGCGGGTGGTGCACAGTCTCTTCGCCAGCACCGACGACTGGGACAACCAGCTCGAGAACGTCGAACAGGGCTGGCCCGGCTTCTTCAAGATTCTTCGGATCTACCTGGAGCATTTCCGCGGGATGCCCTGCGCATCGACCATGGCGATGGCCTTCACCCAGGGCTCGGAAGCCGACGCGTGGAACACCGTCACCGGACCGCTGGCCCTCGCCGGCGTCACGAAAGGCCAGGCGTGGAAATCGCCGGCCGGCGTGCCGCCGCTCAGCGGCACGGTGGCGGAGGTCATCGCGAACGAGCACATGAAAAATCTGCTGATGCGGCTCGACGCGCCGACGCCGGGCGTGGCGTCGGTGGCTGCGGTCAACTGCGGGGGCCCGATTCAGGTGTGTCTCAGCCTCTACCTCTATGGTGACCGCGCGGCGGCGGCCATCGCGCAGGATCAGCCGCTGTGGCAGGAGTGGATGAACGAGCGGTTTCCTGCTGAAGACCGGGTTGCGCAGGGTTGAGGATTCTGGGCGCCACTCGGGCTAGCCCGCCGCGTCGTAGGCGGTCTTGATCCAGCCGATCAGCTCGGCGTCGACCTCGGAAGCGGCGCCGAGCCTGACCTTGTGACTGCACATCTGCCCCGCCGGCAGCTCCTGCAGTCGCTCGGTGCCCTTCCCCCCTTTCATGTTGAGTCCGACCTCCACCTGGGTCTTCGTCGCCGGGCCGATCATGGCAAACTGCTTTTTGCGGCGGTAGCTGACGTAGGTCTTCTTGGGCGCCTCCTCGAAGTCCCCGAGTTGCCGGAGAGCGATCAGCAGTTTGTCGTGGATCGGACGGAGGGCCGCCTTGGGCCCGGTGTAGAGGGTGTCGAGCACCGCAGCACTCGAGAGCCCCTGGGTCGCGCTCGGTCCGTCGGACTTGAGCACGGTGTGCACCAGGGTGTTGGCGTCGCCATGCCCCATGCCCAGCTCGGTCTTAAGCATGGACACCAGCTCCCCGTGCCTGGTGAGCCCGCTGCCTTTGACGATGGCGGCGAGCTCTGCCAGGGTCTTGCCGGTTCGTTTCTCGATGTTGGTGAGCTGCGTCGCCAATGCCTTGTCCAGGTCGGCCATCACACGACTCCCTTTCTGGTGACAGGAGATAATCCCCCTCCCCGCCGGTTACCGGGACAGCCCTCGAACCTTCAGCCGGGTCCGGTCAGGGGGGATTTCACGATCTCCACTCGCAGCTCGGTCCACCCGCCATTCTGGTAGTACTGCACCCGGAGATCATGGCGGCCGCCGGCGAGCGGCGCGTCGTCCACCGTGGACTCGTGGGTCGACCACCGCTCGATCACCAGCTTCCCGTCCACCCAGACCCGGATCCCGTCGTCGCTGATGGTGCGGATCCGGTAGGATCCGGCCGGGAGATCCACCGTCGCGGTGGCCTCGAGCCCCCAGTGCTCGATCGGCAGCTCCGGCATTCTGGGCCGGTACCACTGGACGTCGAGCCGGGAAAGCTCGCGGGTGAGCAGCGGCGCGGCGCTCGCCATCCGGGAAAACGCTTCGGGACTTTTGGCGATTTCGGTGCTGTCGGTCCAGGTGAAGAACCGGGCGGCCCAGCGGGTCGCCGGCTCGAACCGGCCGTATCCGAAGCGGTAGGGAGTGCCGGCAGCCCGGGCTTGCCCGCGGGGAGAGACGGTCCTGCCCCCGGTGTATTCGAGGGTGACGGCCCAGTCGCCGGGGTCCGCGGGCGTCACCGAAAGGGTGTCTCCGACCCGGCCTGTTTCCGTGGATAGCCGCGCCACCCCGCGACGCTCCACCACCCGCCAGCGTCCCGCAGGTCCCAGCACCGCGAGCCGCAGCGGGATCGCCCGGGTGCTGTCCGCCGGCCAGAGCCTGGGGGATTTCCAGTCGAAGGGGCCCCACTCGTCCACGATCATCGCGGAACGGTCCCGATCGGCGAAGGGCGACGCCGGGATTTGCGGGGTGCCTTCCGGGAGCGGCGGAATGCTGCCGGCATATTCGGAAGGGACGGTGCCGGGCCGGCAGGCGGCGGAGGCAGTGGCTACCGAATCGTTCCCGGCGAGCGCGAGTCCGGTGGTATTCGCCGCCTGCACCGTGATCCGATTCCCGGCGAAGACGTTCTTCTCGATCCGGTAGTCCCGACTCCGGGTGTCCCGGTGTTTCGGGTAGCCCCAGTCGGAGGGCTGGATGCTGTCGGCCCAGAGCCGGATGGCCAGGGAATCCCGCTCGAAATGATTGGCCGCGATCAGATTGTCCTGGCCGTGCTCGATGGCGATGCCGAACCGGTTTTTCCCGAAGCAATTCCCGATAACCTTCGATTCGAAGCTGTAACCGCCCCACAACCCGTACTCGCTTCCCACCGCCCGGTTGGCCAGGAAGCTGTTCCGGCTGAAGGTGGCTTCCATGGCGTTGGTCGGGGCCCAGCTGAAGTCGTTGGCGTAGAACACGTTGTCGTTGGCCCCGCCTCGCCCGGAATCCATGGTGGTCTGGCCGGCCCAGAGGAAGAGCCCGTCGCCGCTGTGGGTGGCGGCGTTCCAGGCCACGATGTTCCGGTTGCTCTGCTCGTACAGGAGGAGCGCGGCGGAATCCTGGCCCCGGCGATAGAAGCCGTGGCTGTATCCGCGGACATTGAACAGGAGCCGGTTGTTGGCGATCAGGTTGTCGCTGGACCGGTACAGCCCGATCCCTAACCCGGAGTTGAAGGAGAAGGTGTTGCCCACGACGCGGAGGGAATCGCTCCGGGTCATCAGCAGGCCGTTCATCCCCTGCTCCACCGTGTTACCCCGGAGCTCTCCGCCCTGCACCCCGGAGAGATAGAAGCCGGCGCCGTACCGGCGCCATTCGTCCCTGTCGTTCTGATGATAGGAGAGCCAGTCCACCAGGCTTTCGTGCTCGACCAGGCTCCAGAGCCGGGGCTTCCAGTTATGGCTGGCGTCGTGGCCGGTGAGGGTGAGCCCCCGGACGTCCCGCGCCAGGATCCCGATCTTGTAGCCCCGGATCCGGGCGTTGCGGACCGTGACGTTGCGCCCGCCCTCGATCCGGATTGCCACGCCCGCGCCGCGGTCGGGGGCGGCATCC
>DASTEX010000561.1:0-6411 GCA_035709185.1 Gemmatimonadales bacterium | reverse complement strand
ACACTGAAAGGACTTGGGACTTAGGACTTAGGACTAAGTCGGCTCAACACGGGTCTCCGCTCCACGAAGCATCCGACGTTTCCGACCTTCCGACCCTTCCGACCACGGTTACAGAAAGTCCCGAATAATCCGCGCGAATGCTTCCCGCAGCTTGTGCGTCAGCGGCCGGTCGCGGAATTCCTCCAGGCTGATTTCGCGTGATTGTTCCAGATCGGCCCGGAAGCTCGAGTCGAGGGTGGCGCTGACGGCCGAGTCGTGCACCAGCAGGACCGCTTCATCGTTGATCCGGAGCGACACGTTGTCCAGGTTGAGGCTCCCCACCGAGCTGTAGATGCCGTCGATCACCATCGACTTGGCGTGCAGCATCGTCGGCTGGTACTCATAGATCTTCACCCCGCTCTGGAGCAGCTCCTCGTAGTGGGTATGCGCCGCCCAGCGAGTCCACTTCACATCGATGTCCGGTCCGGCCGAAAGGACCCGCACGTCCACGCCGCGCTGGGCGGCGTCCTTGAGCCAGCGGCGAACTTCGTTGTTGGGGATGAAGTAGGGATTCACGATGTGGATCGTGCGGCGGGCGCCGGCCAATGAGAGCGCGAGGTAGCGTTCCGGGACCGGCGTGCCGTACGTCCGGGTCGTAAAGAGCAGCCCGGCTGCCGCCCCGCCTGGCGCCTGGCTGTCCGTGGGTGTCGGGAACATGGCGTCCCCCGCCAGGAGCTCGCCCAGCGCATCGGCCCAGGCAACGGCGAACGCTCCCGCGAGCTGGGTCACTGCCGGGCCGGTGAATCGCACCGAAGTCTCGCGCCAGCCGGGTTTGCCCGTGCTGTCCGGCATCCACTTGTCGGCCAGGCCGAATCCGCCGGTATATCCGATCCGCTGATCGATGATCACCGCCCGCACGTGAGAGCGGTGCTGAGCCCGGTGCAGCGAGTACCAGCGGAGGGGGCGGATGGTAGCGGTCAGAACTCCGGCCGCGCGCAGGCTGTCGTCGTAGCGGCTTCCGAGATTGCACCCGAACCCGTCGGCCAGGAACATCACCTCGAGGCCCTGGCGGGCCTTTTCCATCAACACCCGCTTGATCCGATCGGTGACGTCGCCCGGCTCGCAGAAATAGGTCTGAATCGCGAGCGACCGCTGGGCGGCCATCAGGTCCGCTTCCAGCCGCGCCAGCGTGGCCGGGCCGTCAATCAGGAGCTCCACCTGGTGTCCCGGCCGGATCGGTGTCCTGGTCAGGCCGCCAAGGGCGCTGGTGAACTGGGTACTGGTAACGGCGGGTGGTGTGGCCGGGACGCCCAGCGATCGGACCGACCGCACCGGTCGGGTGCCCAGAGTATCGACCATCCGATGCCAGAGCTGGGCCGCAATCAACCCGACCGGGACCGCAAGGACGATCCCGATCATCCACTGCGCCAGCCGGCGGCGGGGCGTCAGTTCTTCTGCTCCGAGGACCGCCGCGGCGTCGCGCCGCCGGTTCGGCCGGTGACTCGCGAAGCGTCGGGCAGGTACACCACGAGTCCGTCCGTGCCGGTGGTAACGTGGTAGCCGGCCACCAGCTGCGCGTGATACCGGTCGAGGGAGAACTCCAGTGGAGTACCCGGATCGGGATCGAGGATCAGCATATCGGCATCGTGCATGGTGAGCTTCCCGAACCGGAGCCGCGAGTGCCGGAAATGCATGAAGTTGGTCTGCTTCCGGCGCGGCACACTGTCCACCCCATCGCCGAAAACCTGGACCAGCCCTCCGGGCTCGACCCGCACCTGCCGCAGCCGGCCTCGCAGCGCGGGCGGCGGCAGCAACGCCGAGGGGTTGAGGTAGACAATATCCTCCTCGATCCGGACTCCGCGAGCCCGGTTGCTGCGAACCAGGTCCTCCAGTTCCAGGCCGATCAGGTCCATGAACCGGCGGACACCCATCCCGAGAACCTCGACCTTGTGCGGCTCGAGCCGGATCTCGCCGCGCGGGGTCACCGACAGCCGGGACTGGATGGTGAATGGCAGACGGATGCCCTTGTCGAGCTTTCCCTTCTGGACGATTTCGCCGTCCTTGACCGATACCCTGAGATCGCGGAGCGACGACCCTTCATAGGCGAACACGTAGCGAGTAAGCAGCCGCCCCAGGCTGGCGGTGTCGATGGCGACCTCCCCGTCGGCCACTTCGATGACAAACGAGGCAGGATCATCGAAGACGGGAAACGAATCGTCGCCCGCCGGTAACAATGCCCCCCGCAGGGCAAGGATCCCCAACGCGATGTCCTCATCCACCAGGTAGCGGACGTTGCGCATGACTGCGTCCACCCGTCCACCGGCGTTCGGTCGAGCGGCCTCGGCATCGCGTTTCGGCGGCAGTTCCGCCGCCGGCTCTGCCTGGGCCCGATCTCCATCGACTCGCCGGATGAGCGTCACCGTCAGGGCTCCCGCCAGAAAGCCGGCGAGAATCCAGGCTGGGCGCGAGGGCAGCCGGTGCATCTCATAGAGGGAGACGCCTGGGAGCTACCGATACGCTACCATGATGATGCGTGTCCAAACTTGGTAATTGACGCCCCCCAGGCGGCCCGCTAACCTGCCTTCAGGTTGTCGATCATGACCTGAACCCTCTGCCAGGATTCAGAGCGGCAGTCTGAGAGGCAGGTTTTCAGACAAGGTTATAGTCGGCAACCTTTTCCATAGACGGACGGACAGACGGACTGACGACGGAATCTTCCGACGGCTTTCCGCTGTCCGTTCGTGTTTTTGCAGACGGTAGGTTGGTCAGACGGGTTGACACCACATGATTGTGCCGATTGACGAGCCTCCCGCATTTTCCTAATGTGCAGTTGGGTAGCGACCACGCCCGAAAGCCTTTGTCGAGAGGCAGAGGAAGTTTGACCAAGTCAAACTAGGACGCGGTCGCTACCTCTCTTTTTTTCCGCCTTTTCCGCCCGGCTTAGCCCCTGAGAGCTCCCGGTACGCCGGCAGCTCGTGCGCCCGGAATCGGTTGAAGCGGTGAACCGTTCGCCGGATCTCCTCGTCCGGCCAGTGTTCCAGCATGGCCTGCTGCAGGCGTGAGGCGAGGAGCTCGGCGCCGAGGGCGCTTCCGAACACGGTGCAGAGGAAGGGGCTCCGCGACCAGATCGCCTGACGCACGGTCGCTTCATCCCGCGACAGAAACGCCACCACCAGCTCGGCCCCGTCGATCACACAGTTGAGCCAATGGCCGTCCCACTTCTGGAGCACGATGTCAGCCTGGCCGTGTCGCACCACTTCGATTCCCGGCAGCCGGATCTCATCGTACACCTGGATTGCTACCCTCACGCCCCGCCGGGCACACGCCTGGATCGATGACCGCAGGTGGGCGAGGGGCTCCGGAAACAGATCGAGCAGCGCCACCGCCTTCGCCTTCGTCAGCATCCGGCGGCAACGATCGTAGACCTGATCGCTCGTGGTCAGCCCATAGATCCCCTCATCGTGGGAGGCCCGGGGAAGCCGGCTGAGCGCGCGCCGGGCCTCCCGGTGCCGCTGTTGAAAAACCCGCTCGGCCTGGTCGAGCACATCCTTCGGCGGCAGGGCACGGCACATCCGGTTGCCGGTGTCGTCGACCAGCACGGCCCCTTTCCGCTGGAGCGCCTCGATCGCCTTGTAGGTGTTGGCGATCGGCTTGCCGATCGCGCGGGAGATCCCGTAGCCGGTGGCGGGCGAGTGCTGCACCAGCCAGGCGTAAACCATCGCTTCCAGCTCGGTGAATCCGAGGAGCGAAAGCGGCTGCACGGCGTCCCGGAGCCCGTTCGCGGACTGGTTTTTCGGTGCGGGCATAGACCGACGATGGAATACCCGGCCGGCCGGTCCGTCAAGCCCGCGGCCCCCTGCATTGACGGTACTCGTAGCCCGGGCTATTACTAGCGATCCTGGCTCAGGAATCCCGTGACCACAACGAGCCCCGATCGGCTGGCTCTGGAGTACCAGGCCGCGCGGCCCCGGGGGGCGGCGCTGCACCGCGAAGCCAGCCGCTACTTCGCCGCCCGCGGCGCCACCCACTTCGCCCGCGCCGCGGTACCCTTCCGGCCCTACATCACCCACGCCTCGGGGTCCCGCAAGTGGGACGCCGACGGCCACGAGTACATCGATTACGTCATGGGGCATGGCGCCCTGATGCTGGGGCACAACCATCCTGCCGTGGTGGCCGCGGTGCAGCAGCAGCTCACCCGGGGGGTACACTTCGGCGACAATCACGAACTGGAAGTCGAGTGGGCCCGGCTGATCCAGACCCTGATGCCGTCGGCGGAGCGGATCGAGTTCTTCGCCTGCGGGCAGGAAGCGAACCTCCTGGGGATCCGGCTGGCCCGGATCCACACGGCCCGCCGCCGGGTGCTTCGCCTTCGCTTCAACTACCATGGCTGGGCCGACGAGCTGGCCGGACCCCAGGCCGCGGGCACCGTGGCGGACGAGGTCACCCTGATCGAGCCTAACGACCTCGTCCTCCTGGAGCGGGAGCTCCTGACCCGGAAGTACGCCGTCCTGCTGATCGAGGGCGGAGGCGCCTACCTGGCCGGCCGGGTACCGATCGCGGTGGAGTACTATCAGGCGCTGCCGGAGCTGACCCGGCGGTCCGGGACGGTGCTGTTGCTGGACGAGGTTGTCACCGGCTTCCGGGAAGGTCCCGGGGGGTGGCAGGCGGTCGTGGGCATCCGGCCCGATCTCACGTCGGTGGGAAAGGCGGTGAGCGGCGGCCTCCCGGCGGGCGGGCTGTTAGGCCGGGCCGAGCTGTTTCAACCGCTCGATCCCGGCAGCCGGCCCGAACGCCTGGTGGTTCACGGCGGCACCTGGAATGCCCTGCCCCTGACCGCCGCCGCCGGTATCGCCGCCTGCCGACTGTATCAGGACGGCGAACCGCAGCGGCTGGCACGCCGGCGCGCGGACAGCTTCAGCCACGCCGGGAACGCGGTCCTCGGGCGCCTCGGGGTCCGGGGGCGGCTCCAGGGCCGAACGGCCGTTCACCTGATTCTGGGTGACAGCGAGGGCGGTCCCGGCAGCCACACGCAAGCCAACCGGCGGCTGGATCTGCACCTGCTCCAGCGGGGCATCTCCACCCTGCTGGGCGACGCCTTCATCTTCTCGTCCGCCCATACGCAAGACGACGTCGAGCAGACGGTGGACGCGCTGGCTCAGTCACTCCAGGCGATGCTGGAAGAAGGAACCCTGCCATCGTGAACGGCGAGCTCAAACGGACTCTCACCACCTTCGACGTCGCCGTCATTGTGGTAGGTGGCATCATCGGGTCGGGCATCTTCCTGGTTCCCGGTACCGTACTCGCCCGGGTAGATGGCTCGGTCGGCGTGGCGCTCGGTGTCTGGGTGACAGGTGGGGTGCTCTCGCTGCTCGGCGCGCTGAGCTATGGCGAGCTGGCCTGCATGAACCCCCGCTCGGGCGGACTGTACCTCTACCTCCGGGACGCCTTCGGCCGGTTCGCGGCCTTCGCCTACGGCTGGACCCTGTTCGTCGTCATTGCCACCGGCACCGTGGCCGCACTCGCGGTGGCCACCGCCACCTACTTCGACCAGCTGGTCCCCGTCGGAGCGCTCGGGCGGCGCCTGGTGGCGCTGGCGATGATCGCGGGACTCTGCGCCATCAACGTGATCGGCACCCGGCTGAGTGCACGGGTGCTCGCCGTGGCCACCGCGCTCAAGGTGGCGGCGCTCCTGTTCCTCATCGTGGCCCTGCCGCTGGCCGGAGCCGGCTTCGGGCAGGTCCAGTCCTTCTGGCCCGAACGATGGACCCCGGGTCTGATGGTGGCGGCCGGCACGGCCATGATTGCGGTACTCTGGGCCTACGAGGCCTGGCAGTACGCCACCTTCATCGCGGGTGAGGTGGTGGAGCCGCAGCGCACCTTCCCCCGGGGCCTGCTGCTGGGCACCATGGTGGTGGTCGTCATCTACGTCGCAGCTGCGAGCGCCTACGTTGCCGGGCTCGGCCCGGCCGCGCTGGCGGGCTCGTCCGCGCCGGCGGCCGATGCGGTTGTCGCCAATTTCGGGGTCGGGGCCGGCCGGCTCATCACCATCCCGATCCTGATCAGTATCGTGAGCGGCGGGCAGGCCGTCATGCTGACCAATGCCCGGGTGTTCTATGCCATGGGGCGGGACGGCGTGTTCTTCCGCCGGATGGGGGAAGTCCACCCGAAGTTCGGCACACCCGCCTTCGCCATCATGGCCCTGAGCGCCTGGGCCGCCGCGCTGGCCCTCTCGGGTACCTTCAACACCCTCTTGACCTACGTGATCTTCATCGGGTGGATCTTCTACGGACTGGGAGGGATCGCGCTCTTCGTCTTCCGGCGGACCCAGCCCGACGCGCCCCGGCCGTTCCGGGTTCCCGGCTATCCCCTGGCGCCGCTGCTCTTCGTGCTCTCGGCCGGGTTCATCGTGGTGAACACGGTCGCGACCGACCC
>DASTEX010000560.1:0-7039 GCA_035709185.1 Gemmatimonadales bacterium | reverse complement strand
ACCCTGCGCCAGCTCTGGCTGCTCTCGGTCGGCAGTGTGGCGATCCAGGCGGGGATCAGTCTCTGGCTCTTGCGGGTTGAGCTCAGGGAGCGACTCGATTAACCAGGCGGGCAGGCGGGCAGGCGGGCAGGCGGGCAGCGGAATGCAGAGTGCAGATTGCAGAGTGCAGGGTGAAGAAGTGCTGGCCGGCTGACACCTCTGAGAAGCGTTGGCTTCGAATCCCTTCTGCACTCTGCACTCTGCACTCTGCATTCACCTGCCATGCGACTACCCACCGGCAAGTCTCCCGGGCGAGTGCCATATCAACATCAACAGCGCGATCGCGGCGGCTGCCAGCGGGGCCGAGTGGCCGGTGAGGACATAGCCGACGCAGGCGATCATGCCGCCCCCCTCGAACAGGATCCAGAGCAGGAGCGCCGATGCCCGGGTTTCCGGCTTCCAGTACGCCTCCGGCGGACCGCTCCGCACCGGAGGAGCCAGTCGGGAACGGAAGAACAGCAGGGCCAGGGCAAGGTCCAGCAGGGCAACTCCCGCCAACGCCCAGGCGATGGTACCCATGGTCTCATCGGTCCGGAGGAGCGGCCCACTCAGCCGGCGAACGACCAGGGAGAAGAGGCCGAGGATCACGGCGAGCCCACCGGCCAGGGTTCCGTGGAGAATCCTGACCCCGCGGGCTTCAGCAATCTGCTCCGCCGTCAATCGCTCCGTCACTGCTCTCCTCCTGAGGTAGTCCGCTGGCGTTTCTTCCGGAATGCTATCCACGGAGTAGATGGATCTGCAGTCTTTCCGCGACTACGGGGGAAAGCAACGAGCCCGGCCAACCTGGCCGGGCTCATCGCCTTCGATCCTGCCCGCCTGCCCGCCTGCGCCGGATCAACGCGCGGCAGCCAGATCCCGCACGGCCTGGGCCAGCAGCCGCACCTTGGCGGCATCCCTCGAGGAGCCCGCTTCGCCATCCAGCTGGCCGGCCAGCTGGGTCAGCGCGCTCTGCCGGGCGCTGCCCGAGGCCTGCTCCGCGCCCGCCAGGGACTGCCGGACCGCGGCGATCCGCTGGGCCGCAAGGCCGTTCGACCGCTCCAGCTGATCGAGGTAGGCCCGCGCCAGCGCGAAGGTGGGCGGCCAGACGAACTTCGGCTGTCCCTGCGCGTTGAAGTAATCCGTTTTCACCGACTTGGCCGCGTCGATCTCGTTCCGGCTCAGGAACCCGCTCGGCACCAGCTCGAAGATATCGAGGCCGCGGCCGATCTCGGAGCTCACCAGCACGCCGTTGTACCAGTACACCGACCAGGAGCCGGCGTTGCCGATGCGGGTGGAATCGACCGGACCGCGGTCGTGGAATGCGATCTCCCGGGGGTGGGCCGGATCGGTCCAGTCGAAGACCGAGATGCCGCCCTGGTACCACGCCTGCACCATCACGTCGCGGCCGGGGATCGGGATCATCGAGCCGTTATGGGCGACGCAGTTCTCCGCCTGCGTCTGGGGAGCGGGCAGCTTGTAGTAGCTCTTGAAGTGCATCTTCCGATTCTCGATCGTGAAGATGGCGTCCGCCCCCCATTCCTTCTTGTCGGTTACGCGGCACTTGGCCTGGCCGCCGCCGCCCCACTCATCCGAGAACAGGATCTTGGTGCCGTCATTGTTGAACGTGGCGGAATGCCAGTAGGAGAAATTGGAGTCGGCCACTTCCGCGATCCGGCGAGGGTTGGCCGGGTCGCTGATGTCCAGCAGGAAACCGTACCCTTCGCAGGCGCCACCGGCCAGGCCGATGGCCGGATACACCGTGATGTCATGGCACTGGGTAGGGCCGGTCCGCGGACCATCCGCACCGATCATCCGCTGCACGATCGCCGGAAGCTCCCGGCGCAGGGTGGCGCTGTCGGCGGCGGTGGGAGCTCCGGTTCCGCCCCGCGCCTTCACCAGGCTGTCGAGCAGCTGGCGGGAGAATCCCGGGGGCAGCACCTGCTCGGTCCCGAAGATCTCCACGGTGAACTCGCCCCGGGCCCGGGCCGCCGCCGCGCGCCGCTTGGCCGCCTCGATGTCCTCCGGCGCTTCGCCGTGCCGGGGCGGCGCCGCCAGATCCTGGAAGATCCGGGGCGAGCTGACGATCGCGGCCTTCCCGGGATCGGCCAGCGGGACCTTGATCACTTCGATCCGGAACAGCGCAGTGTTGGGATCCTGGTCGGGCTGTTCGCCGGAGCAGCCGGGCAGCTCGCTCGGCGAGCGTACGCCCGCGGAGCCGGAGATATAGACGTACACGTTCTCCGCATCCCGGGGATCCACCACCACCGTATGGGTATGCGACCCCCGGCAGGTCTGGACGTTGCCCACGTTGCGGGGGTTGTTGATGTCACTGATGTCGAAGATGCGGAGGCCGCGCAGCCGCTCCTGGCTGACCGTGTCGCGCACGCCCTGGGTGCCGCAGTCCAGCCGCCCGCTCAGGCCCTCGCCCGAGACGAACAACAGGTGGCGATAGACCGACACGTCACTCTGGGACGCGGGACAGACGAACCCTTTGGTCAGGACCGGCCGGGCCGGGTCGGAAATGTCCCACACCTGGAAGCCGTTGTAGTTGCCCTGAATGGCGTACTTGCCGAGGAAGGCAAGGTCGGAGTTGGTGCTCCGCGCGAACTCCGGCGGGGACGGGGTCTTCGACAGGACCCGGAGATTCCAGATGGCCTCGCCGGCATCGTGCAGGCCGGGCTTCAGGCCGACCCGCGGATCCGGGCTGGGCGGCGTGGTGGACAGCTGGGTGCCGGCGGCGGGAGCCACCGTCCCGGTGGAGGACGCCGGGGCACAGCCGGCCAGCGACGTCAATCCCGCTGCCAGCGTGAGCAGGGGAGCGGCCCCCAGCCGGTGTCCCCGGCGGCGGGGATGTAACGCGAATACCATGGGTCTTCCTTTGGCGAACAAGTGATCTCTCGAACCGCGCGAACCAATCATATCACGCCTTTCAGGGCGACCGGCCCTGGCCCGGGAGCGAGGCCAGGAGCTTGATCATGCGGTTGATCTCGGTCGTCTGATCCACATTCACGTCGGACGCAAACTTGAAGACGGTCTCGTCCTGCCCCGCGCCCCAGGTCCCGAAGAGCTGCTTCACCATCTCCACCGCCCCGCGGTGATGCTGGATCATGGAGGTGATGAAGAGCCAGTCGAAATCGGCGCCGCGGGCCTGGTCGAGCACCTTGAGCTGCTCCGCCGTCAGCATCCCCGGCATCAGCATCACGTGCTCCTGGCCGTTCATGGTCATCCGGTGGCCGAGGATGGACGGCTCGGGAACCGGCTGGCGCCGCTCCCGGAGCCAGCGCTGCATCGTAGCAATCTCGTCCTGCTGCGCATTGATGATGCGTTCAGCCAGCCGCTGCACGTCGGCGCTCGCGGCGTGGGTCGGAGCCATCTCCGCCATGTGGATGGCCTGGGCGTGATGGCTGATCATGGCGGACATGAAGTGCACGTCGGCCTCGGTATACGGCAACCGTGCGCTGTCGGCCTGGGCCCGGGCAATGGCAGCGGAATCGGGATGCACCGCGCTGGGTGCTGGTCCGGGCCGGACCTCCGGCTGGCTGCCACGGCAGGCGGCGAGAACCAGGAGAGCGAGCAGAACGCGGGATCCAGCCGAACGAAATTCCTTCATGATTCGCGAACTCCACACATAAGACGGGATCGGTCCCCACCGGTTTCAGACTGAACAATAATCTCCCGCCGATTTCGCTCGAGAACTGTATAACAATTGGGCAGTTAATCGGAATGTCCGTGGCCTGTTACCTGCAAAGCCAACTGACTGTTACGCTGATCGCGCTCGGCATCAATGTTCAGGTATTTGCCGATTCACCGGCACTGAGAATTGGCGAGCGGACCGCAACGGTGGGGGGAGGCAGTCTTTACGGGCAACGAACTGGCGGTGACCCCGCACGGCAATGGCGAAGTCTACCATCCGGCAGGCCTGCGTTCCGACCAGGACCTCGTGAGTGAGGTATTGGCCGGAAATGCAGAGGCCTTTGCCGGTCTGGTGCGGCGCTACCGGCAGACGTATGCCCGGTTCGCCATCCGGATGCTGGGTGATCGGGATGACGCGGAGGATGCGCTGCAGTCGGCGTTTCTGCGCGCCTTCCGCGGTCTGGCCCAGTGCGCCGAACCGGACCGGTTCGGAGCGTGGCTGTACCGCATCGTGGTGAACGAGTGCCGGACGGCCGCCTCGCGCCGGGGACGACGGGTGCAGGTGCTGGTGCGCAACCCGATGGCGCTGGCCGCCGCGGTGGAGGAGCAGGATTACAGCTGGAGCCTTGCCGTCAGGCAGGAAATCCAGCACGCGCTGAACCAGCTGCCGTCGGACCAGCGGGAAGCATTCCTGCTGAAGTACGTGGAAGAGCTGAGCTACGAAGAGATGACTGAATTGACTGGAGCCGGAGTGTCCGCGCTCAAGATGCGGGTCAAACGGGCATCTGCCCGGCTTCGTGAACTGCTGCAAGAGGCCTTTCATGAATCGCGATGAATTGCCGGCGGGAAGAGAAGCTGAGGAGGATTTCGCCAACCGGATTGCGGCGCCACTCAGAGCACCCGAGCGGCCCGGCCCCGGCTTCGAGGCCCGTGTCATGGAGCTGATTCTGTCGGAGTCACGGAAATATCCCGCCGCCCGGCGCCCGTGGTGGCGCCGGTCGCTGGTCGTGCGGCTGACGCCCCTGGGCGGGCTGGCGATGGCCGCGGGCTTCGCGGGCCTCGTTATCCTGGGCACCCTGATCGCGACCGGCCGGTTCGATCGGCAACACGAGGCCCTCGCCGCGGCCCGGTCGCGGAGCGAACAGCTGGTCCGGTTCGCGGTCCGGGCGCCGGGGGCGAACCAGGTTTCGCTGGTCGGCACCTTCAATGGCTGGGAAAGAGACGCCACGCTGCTTTCGGCCATGACCGCCGATGGAGTGTGGACCATTTCGCTTCGACTGCCGCCGGGGCGTCACGAGTATGCGTTCATCGTCGATGGCA
Organism: Gemmatimonadales bacterium; assembly: GCA_035709185.1. GTDB lineage: Bacteria > Gemmatimonadota > Gemmatimonadetes > Gemmatimonadales > GWC2-71-9 > SZUA-320. The sequence continues at coordinate 2,068 of DASTEX010000560.1, read as the reverse complement.
AGCGGTGGGTCATCGATCCTCTCGCCGCCACGATCACGGATGACTTCGGGACCGAAACATCGGTGATCCGGGTGCGAGGCAGCAGCGAGTCGTAATGCCGAGCCTGACGGGATTTCAGGGCGTGACCGCTCGCCGGTCCGGAGTTGCGCTGGCCGCGGCCCTGCTGGCCGGCTGGGTGGCGCAGGTTCCGGTCCTGGCGGCGCAGCGGGTCAGCTCGTCAATCACGCTGAGTGGTGTGAGCCTGCGGTATGTCGACACGGTGAACACCGGAGCGGCCACGTTGAGTCCCAGCGTCGGCTTCTCGTGGCCCCGGGCCACGGCCGGATTCACCGGCGCGTTCTCCCAGTTCGGGAGTGGGGGTTGGGCCGCGCAGGGCGCCCTTTCGGGGAGCGGGATCTTTCCGGTGAAACCGTGGCTCGCGGGTGAAATCGCCGGATCGGCGGCGGGTACCGCGCATAGCGATGACACCCGTACGGGACAGGCGTTAGGCATCGCCCGGGTGCACCTGATGCGGCGGGATGCCGGCTTCTGGTTGGGCGGAGGCCTGGGGCAGACCTGGGACCGTGAGTTCCGGAACGGGCTCCGGCAGGTCGAGGCCGGCGCCTGGGCCCGGATCGATCGCGGCACCGTGGTCGCGACCATCAGCCCGACGGCCGTGGGGGATTCGATCCGGTACACCGATTCCCAGGTACTGGGTTCCTGGGAGCTGAACCGGGTCGAGCTGACGGCGTCGGCCGGGTGGCGCATCGGCAGCCGGCTTCCCGCGTATGGGTCGGATAAACGTTTATGGGCCAACACCCAGGTGGTGTGGTGGGCCGGGTCGCAAATCTCGCTGGTGGTAGGCGCGGGCACCTATCCGGTGGACCTGACACAGGGTTTCCCCGGTGGTCGCTACGGCACCGTCGGCATCCGGCTCTCGACTCGCCGGCAGCCACGCAAGTCGGGCTGGGCCGGCAAGCACGACAATGAGCTGGCCGGCGCCACCGCCAGCGGGATCACGGCGTTCCTGGTGGACACCAGCGGGGGCCAGCGTCTGGTTCGAGTTCGGGCGCCCTCGGCCAGCAGCGTCGAGATCAGCGGTGACTTCACCCGCTGGGAATCGGTGAGCATGATCGCTTCCGCCGACGGGTGGTGGAGCGTGGCGCTGCCGATCGTGCCGGGGACCTACCAGGTCAGCATCCGGCTGAACCAGGGCGAATGGCAGGTACCGCCCGGACTGGTGGCGATAACGGATGAGTTCGGTGGTATGTCGGGTGTACTGGTGATCGAGGATCGAACACTGTGACTCGGGGATGCGCCCGCGAGTCTATTAGGTAATGAGGCCACTCCAGGTGAGAGAGGTTGTTATGAGGCAGCGAGTTCTGCTGGCCAGTCTCACAATGATTGCCGGGCTGTTTGCGACCGGCCCGCTCAGCGCCCAGGCGCCCGCGGCGGATCCTTCCGTGAAGCTGCAGCAAGTGCTTCCACCCGACGTGGCTACCAGGGTGCTGGCCGTGATCGCGGAAGCGCGGGCCCGGCAGCTGCCGGCGGCGGCGCTGGAGAACCGGGCGCTCAAGTTCGCCGCCCGGGGCATCGTTCCGCGCGCGATCGAGCAGTCGGTGGTGGTGCACGCCGGGCGGCTGGATGAGTCCCGCACCGCGCTGCAGGCCGGTCGCGGCACCACGCCCTCGGATGAGGAAATCGAAGCCGGCGCCGAAGCCCTGCGGCAGGGAGTAGAAGGGGCGACGGTGAGCGCGCTGGCCAAGGAGGCTCCGTCGGGCCGATCGCTGGCGATCCCGCTGTACGTGATCGGGGGTCTGGTGGACCGCGGACTTCCCTCCGATGAGGCGCTGGCCCTGGTGCTGGCACGGCTCGAGGGCAATGCCACCGATGAAGAGCTGGAGCAGCTCCCGGCCCAGGCGGCCAACGGGCTGTCGCACAAGCCGGCCTTGACCGGTCAGGCGCTCGCCGCCACCAAGCGGCCGAGCACCGCCGGCGGAGCGCCGGCCGGCATCCCGGTCAATGCGGGTGGCAAGACCCGTCCGGCGCCAAAAGGCCGTCCGTAAGCGATTCGCTCCTGAGTGAACCC
>DASTEX010000559.1:0-4945 GCA_035709185.1 Gemmatimonadales bacterium | reverse complement strand
GGTTCGCTGCCGGCTCGATGCGATCAGCTGGAGCAGGCCCTGCACGAGGCGCGGGTCCGCCAGGTGTTGGGGCAGTTCCTGCCGCCGGAGTCGATTGACGCCCCGAGTGATGGGACGGCTAGCGTCTCACGTCTGACTGCTAACGGCTGATCCATGTCACCGCTGGAGAACCTCGGCTTCATCCTGGGCACATCTTTCGCCTCGGGGCTCAACCTCTACGCCACCGTGGGCACAGCCGGGCTGCTCCAGCGTTTCGGCGTAGTGGATCTCCCGCCCGCGCTCGAGGTGCTGGCCCATCCGCTGGTTCTGGGGCTGGCGCTCACCCTGTTCGTGGTCGAGTTCCTGGCCGACAAGATCCCGGTGATCGATTCGGTGTGGGACGCGGTGCACACCTTCATCCGTCCTCCCGCGGCCGCGGTGCTCGCGTTCGGCGCCATGGGAGGACTGGATGAGGGGTGGCGGGTCGCTGCCGCGCTGCTCGCCGGCGGTGTGGCGCTCACTTCGCATGGGGTGAAGGCGTCGACCCGGGCCGCAGCCAACACCAGCCCGGAGCCGATCAGCAACTGGTTCCTGAGCTTCACCGAAGACGCGCTGGCGCTCTTCCTCACCTGGATGGCCACCACCCATCCGGTCATCACCATCGTGGTGGTGGCCATCCTCCTGGTCGCGGCGGTCCTGGTCATCCGCCTCTTCTTCACCGCTCTCCGGCGGATGTTCGGCCGGCTCTGGGGACTGGTCCGATCCGGGCCGTCCCCTCCGCCGCTCAGGGAATGAGCTTCTTCAGTTCCACCAGCAGATCGTTCTGCAGCACTCCACCGGCGTGCTGGACGTGGACCCAGGCCGTCTGGCCATCGCGGTCGAAGTAGAGCCCGGTCGACTCGGCGCTGCAGTCCTTCAGGCTGGCGAAGCGGACCACTTCACTGGCGACCGGCTCCGGGCGGCCGCTGTGGCGCACGGCCCAGATATCTCCGGGACCGTTGTCTTCCTGGATGTAGAGCGTCCCCTGGTTGTCGATCGCCAGGTTGTCCGGGTTGTCCAGTCCCTGCACGTTCACCCCGTTCTGCACGAAGTTGGAGACCCAGGCCCGGTCGCCCCGGAGCTCGATCCGGAGCACCAGGTCTTCCGACGTGCTCGCGACGAAGAGCAGCTGGGCGCCTCCGGCCAGGTTGCCTCCCGCGGTATTGATCTCCAGGTCTTCCGGCCGGCCCCAGCCGGTCGCGCCGGCCTGGATGGCGGCCAGATCCGAATTGACCTGCGAGAGGGCCCGATCGAGCGGCACCCACACGGCTTCCCCCGTGCGTGAAGCATCGAGCACCTTCAGAGCGTAGAGCTGGCCGCTGCCGAGATCACCCCGAACATCAGGCACGAATTTGAAGATGCCGCCCGACTGGGTGGTGCCGTTGGGATTCGACTCCGAGATCCCGTAGAGATTCCCCTGGGCATCGAATCGGAGCCCCTCGTGGGACCGAGGGCCCACCGCCGGGAGCGGCCGAGTAGCGCGGGTTACCGGATCCCATTCATAGACCAGGCCACCTACCGCGTCGGGGACCAGCGGGTCCTTGAAGCTCGCCACAATCCGTTCCTCCGCGAACAGCAGCGTGTTCCACGGCGTCCAGGCGATCCCGTCGAGTGATTCGTAGTGCTGCTGCTGGGCGACCAGGGAGACGGTGCCGGTCACGCGGTCGAAGACCGTGACGGCGCCGTTCGAGCCGACCTCGTGGGTGCGGTAGAGGTAACGACCGGCCTCGGGGCCCGACTCGTTCAAAGTGTTCATGTCGGGCAGGTTGGCGCCGGAACCGGCGACGGGAAGAAAGTCACCGATCTCGTCGGCGAGGATCGTCTGGGCGTAGCCGGGGGGCAGCACGAACGGCTGATAGGCGGCGAAGTCGGCCGGCAAAGCGGGCGGCGCCTCACAGACCGCGGAAGCGGCCAGGGGTTCGAAGTTGGCGAATTGCGTCGGGCTGGACGACAGCGATGGTCCGGAAAGAAGGTCGGAAGTGGACCCGGACGGCCCCTCCTCGCAGGCGGCGAGGATGAGTACCAACGGCACGGCGGCACCTGCCAGGCAAAGTCTGGGCATGCAATTCCTCGGAGTGAGAGACCCGGTTGAGAGATCGGCTGCCCGGACAAAGTGACGATCGAAGGTCACGACCTTCGGGGTCATGCGTCACCGAAATGGTGCAGGAGTGTCACAGTCCCGCAGTGCACCTGCGCCGTCTGGCTGCTGAGGTTTGGAGCTACCGGGACTGTTGTCTCACATCGGCTAGCATGGAATGACGGTTGTGCCGCCGCGGGTGAGACGACCAGACTCTTATATGTGGCGGCAATGGACCGCCATTTCGTCTCCGACGGAAGGCGAGACCAAGGAGGGTCGTACCATGCCAGATCCCAGGAAGGGCAAGCCCGATTTCTCGGATGTGCGGGGAGGCGGGTCCTCGACCGAACGGTCGAGCCAGCCGCGCGCGGGCCAGCAGTACACCGTGGAGAAGGGCGACAGCCTCTCCAAGATCGCCCAGCGGATCTACGGTGATGCCAATCAGTGGAAGCGCATCTACGAGGCCAACCGGGACCAGATCAAGGATCCCGACCTGATTCATCCGGGTCAGCGGCTCACGCTCCCGGCGGTGTAACAAAAGGAGGAACCCGATGAGACATTCCAGTCGATATGCATTCCTGTTGCTCGGCGCGGCGACGCTGCTCGCGGCCGGCTGTGAAAAGCCCCGGTCGGAAACCGCGGCCGAAGACACGCTGGCCACGCGGACCGGCGAGACCATGTATCCCGATACCGGTACGCCGAGACTGGTCAGCATCGACCTGGGCAAGGCGATCGGCGCCGATATGCGGGTGACGGACGAGACCGACGATTTCCGCCCCCGCGACACCATCTACGCCTCGATTCATACCAGCGGCAACCTGGCGAATGCGGCGTTGACCGCGCGCTGGCTGTTCGAGGACGGCCAGGTGGTGGACAGCACCACCCAGACCGTGAACCTGGCGGGTGACGGCTACACCGAGTTTCACATCAGCAAGGCGACGGCCTGGCCGGTCGGGAAGTACAAGCTGGAGATCCTGCTGAACGGCCAGAAGCTGGGTGAGGAAGAGTTCGAGATCAAGACCGACTGACAACGGACGGACTGACGGTCGGACGGTCGGACGGTCGGTCCACCGAGGGGCGCCGTACTGATACCCTGCGGTATCGGTTCGGCGCTCCTGTCATTACCACCTAACTCTCGATATAGCGCAGAAGATCAGCGGTCCAGCGGCTGTCGCCAGGTCAGGCCGGGGAACCGAGCGTAGTCTCGGTCGGTGGTGTTGAGTTCACATCCCTGCTCGATGGCAAGGGCGGCCAGCCATGCGTCGGGCACCAGGTTGCCCCGCGCCGAGGCCTCCTGGCAGAGCCGCGCGAAGATCTCCCAATGGCGTTCGCCCGGCTGAATGAGAACACCGGAGGGACTGGACCGATACGTCTCGGCGAACGCCAGTGCGGCCGGCAGGGGCGTCGGAGGACTGAAGACCCGGGGGTGGGTGACGATCCGAAGGAACCCCGCCAGGACGTGATCGGATACGGCGAACCCCTCGTCGGCGTTTACCAGCCGGGACAGCCAGCCGGCGTAGGCCTGGTGGTCCGGCGCATCGCCCCGAAAGGCATAGACCAGGACATTGACGTCAACCAGCCGCATCCGACCGATCCATGAGATCCATCAGCGAGGCCGTATCGTCCAGATCCACGCCGGGCTGCAGTCCTTTACCGACATATGTAGGTAACTGAACCCGCTCCCTTACCCTGCCCTTTCGACTCCGGGCCAACAACTCTCGCAGCGCGTCTTCGATCACGGCCGTGAGAGTGCGCCCATTTCTGGCCGCGTACTCCTTCGCCTGGCGGAGGAGCTGTTCGTCCAGCCGCACGGTGGTCCTCATACATCAAAGCATATGTTCGCGACATAAATATGTCAACCGCCCCAATCGGCTGTCACACCCGCCTCCCACTCTGGTGCTATGGCGTCGCGACTGGGTGGCACTCGAGTGGGCCGGTGGCTGCTGCTGGCCCTCTGCATGGGAGCGTTGCTGATCCCGCGCGCCGGCCTCTCCGCGCTCGCGGTCATGGTGCTCTCGGTGCCCGTGGCGCTCACCGGCGTCCGCCAGCGAGATCGGACGTTTCGCTGGTGGGCCGTATACGTGCTCGCCTTCTCGGCCTTCGCCCGGCTGCGCGATCTGGCCGACCTGCTGCTGCCGCCCCAGGTGCTCTACCCCATCGTGCTCGACCGGGTGCTGGCCCTCGGCGGGGTCCCCACCCTGGCGCTCCAGCGCTGGCACACGCCGGGCCAAGCCGCCTGGTGGGATTACGGCGCCATCGCCATGTACCTCACCCATTACCTGGCGTTCCCGGTGGTGGGCCTGATCCTCTGGCACCGCCGGCCGGAGGTGCTGCGACCCTATCTCCTGGGGATGACCTGGTTGTTAGGCATCTCCGTGGTGCTTCATTTCATACTCCCCACCGCTCCGCCGTGGGTCGCGGGACAACTGGGCGCGCTGCCTCCGGTTCACAAGCCCGTCACCACCATCTTCGAGGGCCTGGCACCGTCGATGTACCAGTACGGGATGGCCGTGGCCGGCGGGAACGCCGTAGCGGCGATGCCGTCGGTCCATATGGGCGCGGCAACCTTCGTGGCGCTGGCCGCCCGGGGGACGCGCTGGAACGTCCCGGGATGGAGCTACGCCTTCGGGATGGGGTTGTCGCTGATCTACCTCGGCGAGCATTACCTGGTAGATGTGCTGGTAGGAGCAATTCTGGCGGTCTACTGCTTTCGGCGGGCAGGTTGATAATTGGGGTCAGACTCCTATTAATCGGGGTAATTGGGGTCAGACTCCTATTAGCTCGACTGCCACTTCGGATTGAGCCACCACCCCCCGACTAATAGGAGTCTGACCCCAATTAACCCTGACG
>DASTEX010000558.1:0-3911 GCA_035709185.1 Gemmatimonadales bacterium | reverse complement strand
GCTCCCGACCTGGGCATCTCGCTGGCCAGGGACCTGATCCGGGCCCGAGAGACCGTGATCCCGGTCGGCATCGGCGACCAGCTCTCCGCCGACATTCTGCTCCAGGCGCTCCGGGCCGGACTGGGCGAGTACCTGGTCAAGCCGGTCAGCGGCGATGCGCTGGACGAAGCTCTCCGGCGGCTGGAAGAACGGATGCCGGAAATGGAGGAGGACGACCGCCCCCCGGCCCGCACGCTGGGATTCTTCAGCGCCAAGGGCGGGTCCGGCTCCTCCACCGTGGTGGCCAACCTCGCCATCGAAATCAGCCGGGCCACCTCCAAGCGGGTGCTGGTGGTGGACCTGGACGCGGAGCTGGGCGAGCTCTCGCTCCTGTTCGGGATCCAGCCCGAGTTCAACCTGGTCGATCTGGTGCAGAACTTTCACCGGATCGACGCCGAGCTGCTGTCGTCGTATATCGAGCAGCACAGCTCGGGAGTGCACGTGCTGTCGGCCCCGTTTCACCCCGAGCGGGCGGCCGGCATGTCGGCCGAAGCGGTCCGCCAGGTGCTGGGCTATCTCCGGCGCCAGTACGACTGGGTGCTGCTCGACACTTCCAAGTCGTTTTCGCCCGAGACGCTCGCCGCCTTCGAGCAGTGCGACGACGTCTTCATGATCGCGACCGTCGATCTCCCCAGTCTCCGGAACATCCAGCGCGGCCTGCCGATGCTCCGGCGGATCATGCCCCGGGGACTGGAGCAGGTCCACCTGATCATCAATCGTTTCGACCAGAAGACCGAGATCACCATCAAGGACGTGGAACGCACTCTCGACCTCAAGGTCTACGGCACCATCGCCAATGATTACGAGTCGGTGATGCGCTCCATCAACAGCGGCAAACCGCTGGTGGTCCATGCCCCGAAATCGGCCGCGGCAAAGGACCTCCACCATCTGGCGCAGCGGATTTCGGCGGTGGCACGGAAAGAGCAAGCGGCGGCACCCGGTCTGCTGACCCGGCTCTTCCGGGTGCCGGGCAAGGCCGAGCCGCCCAAGGGAGGTACCAAGCGTGGCTGAACCCCGTAAGAACCCGTTGCCGTGGGAGACGGTGCCCGATCAGCCGGCCCGCCCCGCCGCTGTCGTGGCGGCAAAGCCCGATCGGACGGCCGATTCGGCCGCCCACCAGTTCGCTCTGCTCAAGGGCCGGATTCACCGGCGCCTGCTGGAACGGCTCAACCTGGCCAACCTGGAGAAGACCGACCGGGAGACCGTGATCGAGGCCATCCGGCGGGTGGTGCAGGAGCTGCTGACGCAGGAGAAGGTCCCGCTCAACTTCGACGAACGCGAAGGCCTGGTCACCCAGGTCCTGGACGAAATCTTCGGGCTCGGGCCGATCGAGCCGCTGATGAAGGACCCGGAGGTCTCCGACATCCTGGTGAACACCTGGAACCAGGTCGTCATCGAGCGGCACGGCAAGCTGGAGATGACCGACATCCAGTTCCAGGACGACCGGCACCTGCTCCAGGTGATCGACCGGATCGTCTCGGCCGTGGGCCGACGGATCGACGACTCTTCGCCCATGGTGGACGCCCGCCTGCCCGACGGATCGCGGGTGAACGCCATCGTGCGGCCGCTGGCGATCGACGGGCCCCACATGTCGATCCGGAAATTCAAGCGCGATGCCCTCACGGGAGAGGACCTGCTCCGGCTGGAGAGCCTGAGCGAGCCGATGCTCGAGCTGCTCAAAGGGATCGTGAAGGCCCGGCTGAACGTGCTGATTTCGGGCGGTACCGGCTCGGGCAAGACCACCCTGCTCAACATGCTGTCGGGGTTCATCCCGCCGGATGAGCGGATCGTCACCATTGAAGACTCGGCCGAGCTGCAGCTCCGGCAGCCACACGTGGTGCGGCTGGAAACCCGCCCGCCCAACATCGAGGGCGAGGGGGCGGTTCCCCAGCGGCTGCTGCTGATCAACGCCCTCCGGATGCGGCCCGACCGGATCATCGTGGGCGAGGTGCGCGGCGCGGAGTCGGTAGACATGCTCCAGGCCATGAACACCGGCCACGACGGTTCTCTCACCACGCTGCACGCCAACACGCCCCGGGATGCGCTGGTCCGGCTCGAGACCATGGTCTCGATGGCCAACCTGAATCTGCCCGACAAGGCCATGCGGCAGCAGATCTCGAGTGCGATTCACGTGGTGGTCCAGACTTCCCGGCTCTCCGATGGCACCCGCAAGGTGGTGCAGATCGCCGAGATCACCGGCATGGAAGGCGACGTCGTCACCATGCAGGACATTTTCACCTTTGATCGGGCCGGAGTGGGCGAAGGCGGCAAGGTGCTGGGCCGCTTTGTCGCTACCGGGATCCGTCCCAAGTTCGTGGACCGGTTCCGGGCCTACGGCATCAGCCTGCCGGCCGGGTTGTTCGATACTCTGGGCGAGGCCCTGCCCCTGCGGGCGCGCCGCTGAGCCATGCCGTTCACCACGCTGGTTACCGCGGGTCTCATCTTCCTGGCCGTCGCGCTGGGCACGCTGGCGGTCGCACTCATCCTGGAGTGGGGCCGAGACCGGCTGCGGGCCCGCACCGTCATCAAGCAGCTCCACGAGTTCAGCGAGCAGGCGTACTCCGCCGAGCAGGAAGCCCTGGTGCGGCAGGCGGCCGTCGGCTCGCGACTTCAGGAGGTGTTCGCCGGAGTTCCCCGGCTCAAGGACATCGGTCGCGTGCTGCGCGAGGCCGGGAGCACCTGGAACTTCGAAAGCTTTCTGCTGGTCTGCTTCGGGTTTGCCGTCGCGCTGGGCCTGGGGCTGGGACTCTTCTCCCGGAGCCTGATCGGTGCCGTCTTCGGTTTCGTCATCGGCGGGCTGATCCCATACATGGCGGTCCGGTTCAAAGCCAACCGCCGCGCCATCAAGCTGGAAGAACAGCTTCCTGACGCCGTGGACCTCATGGGCCGGGCGATGCGGGCAGGCCATCCCATGAGCGCCGGATTCAAGATGGTAGCCGATGAAGCGCCGGAGCCCATGGCCAGCGAATTCCGGCAGGTCTTCGAGGAACAGCGCTTCGGCCTTTCGCTCGACGACTCACTGCTGGGCCTGGGTGAGCGGGTCCGGAACAGCGACATGCGGATCCTGGTGACCGCCATCCTGATCCACCGCCAGGTGGGCGGCAACCTGGCCGAGGTGCTGGACAACATCTCGGCCCTGATTCGGGAGCGGTTCAAGCTCCGGCGCCAGCTCCGGGTCATCACCGCCCAGGGCCGCATGTCGGGCTACGTGCTCGGTTTCCTGCCGATTGCGCTGGGACTCTCCATCTTCACGCTCAACCGTGATTACATGATGGCGATCTTCGAGGCCGACATCGGCAAGTACATGCTGGCGGGCGCCTTCGTGTTCCAGGTGCTGGGGTATCTCTGGATCCGGAAGATCCTGGACATCGAGTTCTGATATGGTGCCCTATCTGATCGCGGCTCTCATCGCCCTGGCCGTCATGGGCGTCATCATGCTGGTGGGCCAGCTGTTCCCGGCCCAGCCGGAGGTGATCCGCCGGCTCCAGGAAATGCCCGGCAGCGAAGGCCGGGCCGCCTATGAGCGTCGCCTCCGCGAGGAGCGGTCGCAGAGGCTCCAGGAACTGCTCTCGGCGCTGGGCGAGCGGATGCAGACCACGCAGGGGTCCACCCAGTCGGCGGCCAGGAAGCTGCTGGCCGGCGCCGGCTATTTCTCGCCCAATGCAGTGGCGATCCTGTATGGACTCAAGTTTGCCATGGCCCTGGTCATCGGGGCTCTGTTCTTCACCGCAGCCCCTGCGATCGCCACCTGGCTGGCACTTCCCCGTAACCTGATTCTGCTTATCGGCCTGTGGGGCGTTGCCCTCGGGTGGGTCGTTCCTACGATGATCCTGGCCCAGAAGGCCAACAAGCGTAAGCATGAAATCCTGCGG
>DASTEX010000557.1:0-16450 GCA_035709185.1 Gemmatimonadales bacterium | reverse complement strand
CTAACGCCGGCAGCCCGCGAACAGGTCCTCGGCCCGGGCCCCCCGGTATACCTCATCCGTCGTGTCGGCCCGCTTGCGATACTCGCAGAGCATGGGAGCCGGCCACAGCGTAATGTGAAGGCTGTCGGGCCCGATCGCGGTATAGGCCCCCAGCTCGCGGGCGAGCTCCCGGACCGGAGCGTACACCGTGCTGCCATGGAGCCGCGCCGGAATCGGGGTAGGGCGGCTATCCACGGTCAGCTGGTTCTCCTGAATTCCCACCACGGTACCGAGGAAAATCGCAGTCGCCACGGCCTGCGCATCGGCGTAGATGCGGCCGGCCTCGAGGTAGGGTCCGGGCGAAGAGTCCACGGTGATCGGCTGTTCGACGACACCACTGTCGGTGAGTCCGGCCAGGACGTGCAGCGCCGGCCGGGACGGGCCGCTCTCCGTCTGCCTCGCGGTATCGGGACGGCTTTCGCAGGCCGCGAGGGCCAGGAGGGCCGCCGCGGAAAGAGGCCTGAGGGACTGCTGAAAATGGCGTGGTCTCATGGTCTCAAGGTAAGGATTTCCCCCGCGGGTTGGCAGCCGGTGGATCGGGAAACCAGAACCCCGCCGCAGTCAGGTGACCGCGGCGGGGTGGTTGGCATCGAGCTCGAGGCGAGCGCCTCGCTCGTGTCAGGACGAAAGTCTTGGCTCGTCAGCGAGCCAGGCGATCGCTTGCCCTTGTAGAGCTCTGGATGCAACACTCACGGGACAATGGATCACCTCCTCGGTTAGCGGTGGAACATCGGGCTGAACCCAGACTGCAATCGGAAACTAGTACCCTTGTCAAGCGAGGTTTACCGCAGGACCACCCGGAACGAACCGTAGCCGTGGGGCGCCTGCTGGCCCTGGAACTCGGTTCCGGTGATGTGACCGATCCAGGCGATGCTGGCCCAGTGCCACTCGACCGCAATGCCGGCCTCGGCTCGGGGAACCAGGGTCTTGCGGGGCAGGCGGGGACTGTCCCGGAACACGGTGCCGTCGAGCACCAGGGTGCGGCCCACCACGTCCAGCTGCAACCCGTAGGGGATGTAGATCCTCACGTTGCCGCCGGTCTTCTCGCCCGCCATCTCGGTGCGCCAGGTGCCGGGAGCATTCAAGCCTACCGTGCCGCGGAGCGCGCTGGAAACCAGCGAGGCGACCGTCCCCACCTCCATTCCCCAGTCGACCGACATCCGCCAGCCGAGGCCGGCATCGCCGCCGAGGGCCAGGAATTCCTGCCCACCGGTGTAGCCGAGGGAGAGCGCCGGCTCGAACGGCAGCTGCTCCTCCCAGCCGACCGGTTCGGGAGCGCCGATCAGGCGATGGACCAGGCGCTGGACCGGCTCGCCTAACGCCGGCTCCCCGGTAACCGAGACCGCCGCCCCGAAGTGGTGGCGGGTACGGGGCCGCTCGAGCTGCAGGGTGGCTCCGGCCGACAGGATGGCGGCGTAAGGCCGGTCGAGCGGAACCTTCCGCGGGTGGGTAATGCTGGGGGTATAGATCTGCTGGGTCAGACTGAGCGTGAGGCTCCGCTCCCAGGTCCGGGCGGGTTTCAAGGTCCGGGTCAGGGCCAGCATGAACCCGCTGCTGAAATCCCGATCGGTCCGGCGCCGGGGGCTGCGCCAGAGCGCGAAGAGGTCGTTGTCGAGTTGCACCGACCATGAGGTGGCAGCGGAGTCCTGCGCCCGGAGCTGTCCATTCCCGCCGGCTGCGAGTACCACTGCCGCCAAGGCAGGCCGGACGATCTTCGCCAGCCGGTTCTGCCTGCCCTTCATCTGGTTTCCCCCTCCCGGCGCTGCGGCTTCCCAGTTGCAACTCCGATCCGGTCCGGCGGGTTCCCGGTCGCCGACGGTCCCGCACGGGGGATTGCGAACCCGGCTCGCGGGCCACGACAACCCGGTGATGTGCGCCGTATTAACCGGGGTGCGGCCTCACTCGTCCAGCTCCAGCAACGCACGGAGAGCCCGATTGAAGTCCGAGGGTCGTTCCAGGTTGAGCAGGTGGCCGGCACCCCGCAGGGTCACGGCGCGCGCGTTCGGGATCCGCGCGGCGGTGGCAACCGAATTCTGGCGTACCAGCTCCGAGTCCCGGTCGCCCCAGATCACCAGGGTCGGGACCGCGATCTCGCCCAATCGCGCGGCCGGCGGCGGGTCCTCCGGCTGGAAGGGCCAGAATCTGAGGGTGAGGAACCGCTCGTTCTCGCGAGCCAGGAACTCAACCTGATTGGCCAGCTCGGATCGATTCCGGAGGGACGCGAGCACCGGGTGATGCAGCCACTGCACCAGGGCACTGTCCGGCCCGGCCCGTTCCCGGGTTGCAAACACTTCCAGCAGCGGGTCGGTCTCTTCCTCTGGCAGTGGCAGCCCGGGAGCGGGACTTGCGGCCAGCACCAGCGCGTTGACCCGCTCGGGATGGGCCAGGGTAAAGGAAAGCGCGGCCCAGCCGCCCATGGAGTGTCCGATCAGCGTAGCTCGGCCGAGCTGCAGCGCGTCGTAGAGCGCGAGCAGGTCCTGGGCGGGGCGGTACGCCCGCCGGGGAAGATCGGAGCGGCCGAAGCCGCGCAGGTCATAACGGACGATGGTATAGGCGTCGCGGAATTCTTCGACCTGCTCCCGCCACATCCGGCGGTCCAGATATCCGCCGTGGATGAAGATCAGGGTGTCGCCCCGGCCCTGGATGTCGTAGAAGATCCGCTGGCGGGGCGCCACCTCCACCCAGCCGGTTTCAGGCGCTTCCAGCGGTGGGTCGGGCTCGCGACTGCAGGCCGCGGCGACGAGGAGGACGGCGAGGACGATGCGGCGCATGTCAGCTATCGGCGGTCAGCTATCGGCTGTCCGCTGTCCGCTTTCAACCGTCAGCAGTGACGGCAGGCAAACCGATCCCCGCATTGAAGCGTGACACCTCGAAGGCAAGATCTGACAACTGACAGCCGATCGCTGATAGCTGGCAGCTACGTCATCAAATGCAGCATCTCCTTCAGCAGCTTCACCGCCACCACCGCGGTTCGCCCCTCGCTGTCCGCTGATGGATTGTATTCGACGAGATCGCCGGCGATGACGCGGCCCTCCATCCGCTGGAGGGTCGCGATCACTTCCCGCACCGAGAGCCCGCCCGGCTCCGGATGAGTAACCCCCGGCGCAAAAGCCGGGTCCAGCCCGTCCAGGTCCAGCGAGATATACACCGGCCGCTCGAAGGAGAGCCGGGGCGGCGTCGACCAGTCTCGCATCAGGAACTGCTCGACGTTGTACCGGTCGACCATTTCGCGCAGAGTCGGGTTCATGCTCCGGATGCCGATCTGCACCAAACGGCCGATCAGTCCGTCTTCCAGCGAGCGGGCAAAGGGGCAGGCGTGGCTGAAGCGGTTGCCTTCGTATTCCGGGTAGAGATCGGGATGGGCATCGAAGTGGAGCACGTCCACCCGGCCCAGCGCGCGGTGCACCGCGCGGAGGATCGGGTAGGTGATAGAATGATCACCGCCCAGCACCAGCACCCGGTGGCCCTCGTGGAGCAGTTTCCCGACCGAGCCGGCCAGAGCCTGGCGGGTTTCCTCGGGAGTCGTGACCCCGACGTCTCCCGCGTCCATCAACTGACCCGGTCGGTCGAGGTCCACGCCGCCTTCGGTCCGCATGCTGGAGAACTGCCGGACCCGCTGGATCTCGGCGCGGATGGCAGCGGGCCCCTGGGCGGTCCCCCGGCGGTAGGACGAATCGGCGTCGTAGGGCACGCCCAGCAGGGCAATGGATTGCATGTAGTAAGCTATCAGCTATCGGCTGTCAGCTGTCAGCCGTCACGATGCCAGCTCATTCGTTCAGGCCTGTTCCCCCTGCGACGGAGAACTCAGTTGAAGCGATCGTCGGAGTACGAAGCCTTCGCCGTTGTGACGCCGGGGCTCGAGACCCTGGCCGCGGCGGAGCTGCGGGAGCTGGGCCTGGCCGTTACCGACACCGAGACCGGCGGCGTCAGCTTCCGCACCGCGGCCGCCGGGCTGTACGGCGCCAACCTGCGCCTGCGAACGGTCTCCCGCATCATCGTCCGGGTGGCAGCGTTCCGCGCGACCGCCTTCTGGGAGCTGGAGAAGCAGGCGAAGAAGATCCCCTGGGAAGGGTTCGTGGCACCGGGCGGCCGGCTCGCCTTCGGTGTGACCGCCCGCAAGTCGCGGCTCTACCATCAGCGCGCAATCGCCCAGCGACTGGCGGATGCGGTTGCTCAGCGCGTGTCCGGCGCAACCGAGAGCGACGATCCCTCGGCTCAGCTGTTCGTGGTGCGGGCCAGTCACGACGAGTTCACGATCAGTGCGGACAGCTCCGGGGCGCTGCTGCATCAGCGGGGTTACCGCCAGGCCACCGCCAAGGCCCCGCTTCGCGAGACACTGGCGGCGGCCATGCTGCTCGGTGCGGGGTGGGATGGCACCGTCGCGCTACTGGATCCGTTCTGCGGGTCCGGAACCATCGTCATCGAAGCCGCCCTGCTGGCGCGCCGGATTCCACCCGGATGGAACCGGTCATTCGGGTTCGAGGGGTGGCCGTCGTTCGACGCCGCTCTCTGGCGAAAGATCCGGACCGAGGCTGAGGTGGGAGTGCTGGCTCGAGCGCCGGGGCGCATCGCGGGATCGGACCGGGACGCCGGCGCCATTGACGCCGCCCGTTCCAACGCAGCCCGGGCCGGAGTGGACGGGGACGTCGAGCTGCAGCAGCTGGCACTGTCCGGTGTCATTCCCCCGGCGGAACGCGGCTGGATCATCACCAACCCGCCTTACGGGGTCCGGGTGGGCGAGGCTGCCCGGCTGCGGGACCTGTACGCGCGTTTCGGCCAGCTGGCAACGACCCGCTTCAGCGACTGGTCGATCGGGATGCTCTCGGCCGACCAGCGTCTGACCGGTCATACCCGGCTCCAGCTGGAGGAAACCTGGCGCAGCCGGACTGGCGGAATCCCGGTCAGATTCCTGATCCGCCAGTCTGAGGTTACGTTATGAAACCATTGGGGGATACTATTCGTATCCCCATCTCTACCTATCCCTCGTGGAGCCGCTATGTCGTTTGCTGCGTTACGCCGCGTTGCAGCGCTGGTCGCTGTTGCGGGCACTATTTCGGTGTTCGGAGCCGCCAACCTGGAAGCGCAGGATCCTGCTGCCTGGATCGGCACCTTCAAAGGTCCCTTCGTGTCCGACGGCCCTACCGGCACCCTGACCATCACGTTCGCCCAGGAAGACAAAGCCTGGAAAGTCACCGGCGAGGTGGAGGCCGAGGGTGCGCCTCCGGGAGATGGAACCGGCCGTGATATCGTGATCGAGGCCAATACCTTCCAGTTCGCCCAGACCTACGGCGAATACGACGTGGTCTTCAAGGGCACGCTCGAGGGAACCACGCTGAAGGGAACGCTGGAGGCGTACCAGGGCGGTTCGATGGTGGGAAGCGGCACATTCGAGTTGAAGAAACAGACTTGACGGTGATCCGCGCCCCCGGGCGCGTCAACCTGATCGGTGAGCACACCGATTACAACGGTCTCCCGGTTCTGCCCATGGCGCTGAACCGGGAGATTGTGCTTCAGTATGCGGCCCGTCCGGACGATCAGGTCGTCCTGCATAACATCGATCCTCGTTTTGCTCCGGTTCGCTTCCGGCTTTCCCAGTCCATCGAACCCGATCCGCCGGGTTCATGGGGGAACTATCCCCGTGCCGCCGGCCAGGCGCTCTGGCGGGAGACGGGGTCGCTCACCGGCCTTGAAGGCGAGATCACTTCCACGCTCCCGATGGCCGCCGGGCTGTCCTCTTCATCGGCGCTGCTGGTGGCGACGGCGCTGGCGCTGCTGGAGGTATCGCGGCGCGAGGTGCCGCGTGACCGGCTGGCGACGGTGCTGGCCCTGGGCGAGCGCTACGTCGGCGTCCAGAGCGGCGGCATGGACCAGGCGATCTGTCTCAATGGCCGAGTCGGCCATGCGCTCCGGATCGACTTCCGGCCGGTGCTGAGACTGACGCCCGTGCCGGTGCCACCCTCCTGGCGAATCATCGTGGCGTCGAGCATGGTGGAAGCGGCCAAGTCGGCGCGGGCCCGCGACGCCTACAACACCCGGGTCGGCGAGTGCCGGGCCGCACTGGAGCAGGTGACGGGGCAGGCATTGGGCACAGCGGCGCCGGACTATGCGGCCTTTCTGTCGCGGATCCCGGCCGCGGACGCGCTGGCCGCGGCGACGCCGGTACTGAACCAGATCCTGCTCCGGCGGTTCCGCCACGTGGTGACCGAAGCGGAGCGCGTGAGCCAGGCCGAGGCCACCCTCCGCCAGGGCGATCTGGCGGGCTTCGGGGCCCTGCTCCATGGATCGCACTCGAGCCTGCGGGACGACTACGAAGTGAGCACTCCCGAGCTGGATCGGCTGGTGGAGATCGCCGAGAGAGCCGGTGCGGCCGGGGCTCGGCTCACCGGCGCCGGCTTCGGCGGGTGCATCCTGGCCGTGACGACATCCGACAACGCAGAACCGGTGATGGAAGCGTTGCGGCGGGAGTACTACGAGCCGAGAGGCGTCCGGCAGACCGATGAGGTGCTTTTTGTGGCGGTGCCGAGTGAAGGAGCGACCGTCCTATTCCGAGCGTAGCGCGTCGACCGGATCGAGCCGTGAGGCCCGCCGAGCCGGAAGCCAGGCCGCTCCCAGGGCCACACCGAAGAGGAGCAGAATCCCGCCGCCGAACGCGACCGGATCGACCGGCCGCACCCCGTACAGCAGTCCCTCCACCAGTCTGCCGGTGAGTAGAGCTCCGGCCAGGCCGGCGAGGACCCCTGCTCCTGCCAGCCGAACCGCGCGGCTCAGAACCATCCACCGGACCCGCCGCGGGTCGGCGCCGAATGCCATTCGCACTCCGATCTCTCGGGTGCGCTCGGCGGCGATGTAACTCATCGTTCCGAAGATGCCGGTGGCGGCAAGTCCCAGACCGATCAGGGCAAACAGCGCCAGCAGCGTCAGCAGGAAGCGGCGCTCCCGGAGAGACTCGCCTACCAGCTGTTCCATGGTGGTGGCGCTGGCCACGGGCATTTGCGGATTGAGGGACCATATGGCGCGCTTGACCTGTTCCAGCATGAGCCGGGGTTCACCGGCCGTGCGCACGACAAACCCGACGGCCCCCGTAGGGGCCTGGGCATGGGGGAGGTAAACGGTCGGTCTGGCAGCCTCGTGCAGGTCATGCCGCCGCACATCCCCAACCACGCCGACAATTTCCCGTTCCACTGCTTCCTGACGGCCAAAAGCGACCGCGATTCGCTGTCCGACGCCCGAGCCGCCGGCGAAATGGCGCCGCACGAAGGACTGGTTGACCAGCATCACCGGCGCGGTACCCTGGCGGTCGTCGGGCGTGAACAGCCGGCCCCCACGCAGCGGAATGCCTAACGTCTCGAACAGGCCGCTGGTGACGACCGCCACGGACACCTGGGGGAGCCCGTCCGGGCCGGCCGGCTGGCCCCGGATGGCAACGCTTCCCTCTTCGGCGCCGATTGACTCATGCAGCGGGATGGCGGACGTCATGCCTACCGCCTCGATTCCCGGGATGCCTGCGATGGCCTCGCTGGCCTGGCGGACAAATTCGGCGCGTGCCGGTGGCGTTGGGAAGAAACTCCACGCCTGAGTGACTACCACCAGATTGCGATCAGTTCGGAATCCCCGATCTTCGCTGAGCAGGGACACGAAGCTCCGGAGCAGCAGGCCAGTGCCCACCAGCAGCACGAGCGCCAGACCGAACTGCGCCGCCACCAGCGCAGCACGCCATCGACCGGCGGCCCGGCTGGCCGTGACTCCACGAGGGGCGGTGCCCAGCCCCTGCGCCGGATGGTTTCTTGCCGCCCAGAGTGCGGGTGCCAGCGCCGAGAGTGACGTGGTCAGCAGGCCACTGAGGAGGGCGACCAGCAGGACGAAGCCGTCGACGCCAAGCTGGTCGATCCGGGGCAGCTCGGGCGGCGCCAGCCGGCGAATTACCGCGAGCACCACGATCGACAGGATGAACCCCAGCAGGCTTCCCAACAGAGCCAGCGCCGCGGCCTCGGTGGTCAGTTGGCGCACCATCCGCCAGCGTCCGGCCCCCAGCGCCACCCGGACCGAGAACTCGCGGGCCCGGTCCAGCCCGCGGGCCAGCTGCAGACTGACAACGTTCGCCGCTGCCACCAGGAGGACGAGCCCGACCGCACCCAGCAGGATCAGCAGGGCCGAGCGGGTCCTCCCCACCAGCTGCTCGGTCAGCGGGACGAGCCGCGCTCCGAGGCGACCGTTGGAGCCCGGGAACTCGCGCGCGAGCTGTGAGGCTACCCGGTCGAGATCCGCCTGAGCCCGATCCAGGGTGGCGTCCGGCCGGAGTCGGCCGATGACGGTATAGAAAGGTGAAGCTCGGGCAGTCGCTTCCCAGCCTTCCAGGACCTTCGGAGCCCAGACTGCATCGTTGCCATACGGCAGATCGAAGTCCCGCGGCATGATGCCGATGACTTGGTAGGGTTCCCGGTCGAGCGTCAGCGTCCGGCCCACGATGGAGGAGTCGCCACCGAACATCCGCTGCCACAGGGCATATCCCAGCACCACCACCTGGCCCCGACCGGGATCGTGCTCGTCGGACCGGAAGATCCGGCCGGCCAATGGTGCTACACCCAGTAGCTGGAAGAACCCTTCGCTGACCAGCCAGGTGGACAGAGTGACCGGGCCATCGGGCGAGATCCAGTCCAGCCCGAACGGCTCGACGGCAACCAGGTTTTCGAAGGAGGTCGTGCGGGCGCGCCAGTCCAGGAAGTTGCCGGGTGACACTTCCTGACTGGCGGAGCGTCGTTCATCGAATTCCCACACGACGACCAGCCGGTCAGGTTGGGCAAACGGCAGCGGAGTGAGCAGGATGTCGTGAATGGCCCCCGACACCGCCGTGACTCCCCCGACGCCGAGGGCGAGCGTGATCACCCCGGCCGCGGTGAACGCCGGCCGCCGGGCCAGGCCGCGCCAGGCAAGACGCAGATCGGTGAGGAGATCTTCGACCGGTCGCAGGCCCCGTGCGTCGCGGACCCGATCCTTCAGCTCGAGTACGGGCCCCAGTTCCCGGCCGGCGCCCAGCCGGGCGGACTGGGGAGTTTCGCCGTGCGCGATGCGGCTTTCGGCTGTCATCTGGAGGTGAAAATCGAGCTCGTCCTCGAGGTCGCGTTCCAGCTGGTCCCGTCGCCACAGCGCCCGCAGCCGTCGGAAGATCTGGCCTGGAGTGAGCACGGCCCGCCTCACGCCTCCCGTAATACCCGGGTGACCGCCGCAACGAAGGCTTCCCAGCTGGCGCGCTCCCGGGCCAGTTGCCGCCGGCCCGCGGCCGTGAGCCGGTAGAACCGGGCCCGCCGCTGCCGGTCGGAGGTCCCCCACTCCGCCCGGATCCAGCCGCGGTCTTCCAGCCGGTGCAACGCGGGGTAGAGGGAGCCCTGGTTGGGTTGGAACAGATCGTGGGAGAGGATCTGGAGCCGCTGGGCGATGGCCCAGCCGTGCAGCGGGCCGGTCTGGAGGGTCCGCAGAATCAGCAGGTCGAGCGACCCCTGGAGCCGATCACTGGAGGGCGCCACGCGCAGTCCTGTTGGCTGTCGACAATAAGGTCGCGCCCTTGTTGTCGACTGTCAACATCGGACGGTCGGACGGTCTGAACCTTCCTGTCCGGAAGGATCACGGAGAACCACTGGGGATCGGAGTGAACCGACCGTCAGACCGTCCGACCGCCTGACGGTGAGTTGCTGACGGCTGACCAGGCCTTCATGACCCAGCCCACGACCGCCTTGATGCCCACGATGAGCGCGTCGCCCACTTGCTCGAGCAGGTGCCCCACCATCGAGTCATCCAGCCAGCCGGCCACGATCGCCACGGCGAGCAGGATACCCGCCACCAGCATGACCTTGATGACGACCCTGGCGGCCTCCCGCACCAGCGCGTAGATGATGATCGCGAAGACCGCGAAGACGACGATCTGGCCGACCAGCGCACTGGAGACGTTCATGGCCTAGAGAATGCAGAGTACAGAATGCAGAGTGCAGAATGTAGAAGGGTCTCGAACCGGCATCCCGGGAAGCCGCACGAAACTCGCCTGCACTCTGCATTCTGCGCCCTCCGCCCTCGGCACTCCACTTCTGCATTCTGCACTCTGCATTCTGTACTCTGCATTCGATTACCGGGTCACGCCCACCAGCGGCAGGGTCCGGAAGAGCTGCACGCCGGCCACGGCGGCCGCGGCCGCGAAGGTAAGACCGGGCAGCCAGCGACCGTACAGCAGTGACCCGGTGGCGAAGAGGGCGCCGTACACCACGACGCACCCCAGGAACCAGCACAGCACCATGGCCGTCACGTTCTCCCGCACCGGCGCCCCATGGGTGTCGACCACCCGGGCCCAGCCGCGCCCGAGGGGGCGGATGCGGTCATAGAACGATTGCAGGACTTCCCGGGTGGTTGGCGGCGTTGCCATGGTTACGGCCAGCCAACCCACGGTGGTGAGGGCCACTCCCACGATCAGGGCGGTCCCGGCGCCGATCGGTTCGAACCCCAGCCCGGTATGAATGAACTGGAAATACACGGCGACCAGGAAGGACACGACCATGCCGGCGATCTCACTCCACGCGCTGATCCGCCACCAGAACCAGCGCAACAGGTAGATCAGGCCGGTCCCGGCCCCGATCTGGAGCATGATCTGAAAGGCCTGGAAGGCATTCTCCAGCCAGAGGGACAGCCCGCCCGCGACGACGACCAGCAACACGGTCATCACCCGCGCCACGGCAACATAGTGGCGGTCGGGCCGGTCGGAGACGAGAAACCGGCGATATAAGTCATCCACCAGGTACGATGCGCCCCAGTTGAGATGGGTACTGATGGTCGACATGTAGGCCGCCGCGAGGGATGCCACCATCACTCCCAGCATGCCATGCGGCAGGTACACCAGCATGGCCGGGTAGGCGAGATCGTTCCGGATGATCGAAGGATCGAGATCGGGGAAGCGGGTCTGGATCGAGGCCACGTCGGGGTAGATGATCAGCGACGCCAGGGCGACGATGATCCAGGGCCAGGGCCGCAGCCCGTAATGCAGAATGTTGAAGAGCAGGGTGGAGAGCAGCGACTCCTTCTCGTTGCGGGCCGCCAGCATCCGCTGTGCCACGTAGCCGCCGCCGCCCGGCTCGGCTCCCGGGTACCAGGTGCTCCACCACTGCACCGCCACCGGGATGATGAAGACGGCCGCCGCGGTCTGCCAGTCGCTGAAGTCCGGGAGCAGATTGAGCCGGCCGGCCACGTTGGGGTGGGAGAACAGGCCACTCAGGCCACCGACTTCCGGCTGGATCACGGCGTAATACGCCGCGGCAAAGGCCCCCAGGATCGCGATCCCGAACTGCACGGCGTCGGTCAAGACCACGCCCCGCAGTCCCGAGCTCGCGGCATACAGCGCCGTGACTCCGGAGCAGATCAGAACCGTGGTGTACTTGTCGAGGCCAATGAGCACGCCCGCGATCTTGATGGCCGCGAGGTTGACCGAGGCCATGATCATGGCGTTGAAGAAGAGGCCGAGATACACGGCGCGGAATCCGCGGAGGAAGGCCGCAGGCCGGCCGGAATAGCGCAGCTCGTAGAACGCAATGTCGGTCAGGACTTCGCTCCGGCGCCAGTACCGGGCGTAGAAAAACACCGTCAGCATGCCGGTGAGACAGAAGGCCCACCAGACCCAGTTCTGGCTTACGCCGCCGGTCCGGACCAGGTCGGTCACCAGGTTGGGCGTGTCGGTGGAAAAGGTGGTAGCCACCAGCGAAACGCCCAGCAGCCACCAGGGAAGGGTCCGGCCCGAGAGAAAGAACTCCTGGGTTCCGGAACCGGCCCGGCGGCTGACCGCCAGGCCGATGACCACCGTGATGATGCCGTACAGCGCGACCATCGCCCAGTCGAGGGCGTTGAGCTGCATAGCGGGCCTGGGGTGAGGGGTGGGTGTAAGCTATCAGCTATCAGCGGTCAGCTGTCAGCTGTCAGCCTGCTTCGTTCCAGCTGCCGGAGTGCTGCCTGAGCCACCGGAACATCCAAAGCGTGCGTCACGCCGATCCATTGCCGCCCTGCCGGAACCACCTGGACCCTCAACTCGCCCCGGGCGATCAGCCGGCCGATCGTCTCGGGAAGAGCACATTCCGTCTGGGCCGGATGGGATCGGCGGACTGACTCCAGGTCCTTCCGCAGCAGGGCAAAGGCTTCCAGCGGCAGGGCCCAGCAGTTCATGGAGACCGGCTGATCCGATGACGCGGGTCCCCTCGCGGTCACGTCGCGCACTTCGGTGATGCGCTGGAGCCAGCCGTGCTCATCCGTCTCGAGAAAGGCACGGGTCACGCCGCCACTGGCTGAGAGGGTATCGCCCAGCCGGTAGCTGATGACCGCCGGCCCGGTGGCCGCGCCGGCGGCGGCGATGGCCTCCGGCCCGTAGTAGTCGTCCGCGTTCAGAATGACGCACCGGTCTTCGATCGATGCCTGGGCGGCCAGAACGGCAGGGGTGGTTCCGGTTGGCTGGTTCTGGTGAACGTACCTGACCTCGATCTGCCCCACCCAGCGGGCGTGATGGGCCCGGAACTCGGGTTCGAGCTCCGGCCGGATGACGAAGACCGCCCGGGTAGCGCCATGGCGCAGCGCCTCCCGCACACTGTAGTCACTGAGCAGTTCGCCGCCGGGACCCAGCGGCACCAGCTGCTTGTCGCCGCCGAAGCGCCGCCCCACCCCGGCCGCGAGCACCACCAGCGTCCACCCCGGAGGGGTCACGGGGTGGCGGGCGGCCTGGCTTGCCAGCCGAAGAACCGGAGTCCGGGAGTGCCGCCGCGATAGACCTGCACGGCGACCATCCCGCTGGGACCGGCGATAGCGGCGTGACGGGTCGCACGGGGAACACGGAGGGACGAGCCGGGCTCGAGTGCGATCTCCTGGCCGGCCAGCCGGAAGCGGGCCGACCCGCACACCACCATCAGCATCTCCTCGTCGTTGCCGTGGTCGTGCTCCGCCACCACGGCGCCGGGACCGAGGAAGATCCAGCCGGTATACATCCCGAGCGAGTCGACCGCCTCCCGACTCACCAGCGGCGCCGCCATGATGGTCCCTTCGGGGTTGCGATAGGTGGTGAGCGGGAGATCGAACCGGCAGGTATCCGCGGCCGGGGCCGCGAGCGCGAGCAGCAGCGCAAGCATGCATCAACCTCTTCGGGGAATCCACCGCCGCACGTCGCGGCAGTAGCGGTCATACGCTTCGCCGAAACGGCGCCGGAGGGCGGGTTCTTCGTACAGGGTGATGAAGAGCTGGAAGGCGGTCCAGAGAATGGCCGAGTACACCAGAAGCGCGGGCGACGCCGTCAGTGCGGTCCACCCCAGCACGACGCAGAGCACTCCCAGGTACATCGGATTGCGGACGTAGCGGTAGAGTCCGCTGATCACCAGCGCGCGGGGCGGATCGATCGGGGCCGGGGTGCCCCGGCCCCGGGCGGCGAATTCCAGCACACAGACCATGTAGATGAGCGTCCCGACCAGCAGCAGCCCGGTGCCGAGCAGCCAGAGCGGCCCGACGCCGGTGGCCCGGGCGTCGGTTCGCCCGGCGATGACCATCGGGAGATAGACGGCGAAGGTCCCCGGAACCAGCACGGTGAACAGCAGATTTTTGAACAGCAGGAACGGACTCATCAGCCCATCCGGGTTGCGGCCGGCGCCCCCCTGGCAAATGCAATGAAATCGGTCGGGGCCGGGGTTCCGCCGCCATCGCGGATCAATAGCGCCACCTGTCCGCGATGGTAGGTGCCGTGGAGCCACACCTGCAACAGAATCTCTTCCACCGTGGAACGAAAGGGCTGACCGGCGCTGTTGACATATGAAACCTGCCGGTCGAGGTCGCTTTCCTGAAGCCCGGCCAGCCAGGTGTCGTACCGGCTCTGGTTCTCCCGGGCCAGCTCCTCGCACTCGGAAAGTGACAGATCGGGCCAGACGGCGACCATGGCCCGGCCGCCCTCAAGCCGCGACAGCCACACACTCTCTGCGCCGAGGATATGGGCGTAGAGCTCCAGGGCCCGGCGGGCGTGGTCTCCCGGCGCCTGGCGCAGGGCCTCCAGCACCTTTTCGTCGGCCCATCGCATGTGACCGAGCAACCGCTGATGGGTGGCGAGGCTCACGGTTCAGCCAAGGCCGGCACGGGGACCGCACCGGTCGAGACATTCTGCCCGGTCAGGATCCGGCGCAGATAGCCGGCCTGCCCCAGGTGCCACGCCAGATGAGTCGCGAGGTGGATCAGGAAGCGCCGGGTGCTCACGGTGATGCCGCCGACCGGCAGCGGATACGGCTGGTTCATCCGGGCGGGATCAAGGGCGCCGAGGGTCGTGGCGACATCGGCGATGGCCCGGTCCAGCTCCCGGAGCAGGGCGGTGCGGTCGAGCCCGCGGGTACTGAATTCGGCGTCACGGTTCCGCCCGTAGCCGGTCCCGCCCAGGACGGCCCCGACGAAGTGGCGCAGATTGCCGGCCACGTGGAGCGCCAGGTTCCCCGCCGAATTGGTCACGCCACCCGGCGCCACCCACAGCAGAGCGTCGTCCGGGAAGAGATTGATTTCCTGCTTGAAGGAATCGAGCTCGCGCAGCAGCATGCGTCGCAGATCGGCGATCTCGTTCATACCGGCTGCTCCGGCCGGGTGTCGCTGGTGGACCGGGCGATGAGCCACTGGGCGACGTAGTACGTCAGCAGTACGACCAGCCCGGCCCCGTAAAAGTCCGCCCGCCAGCGGTCGAGCGCCAGTATGCCGTCGGAGATCAGGAACAGGCCGGCGCCCAGGCCAGCGCTCCGGGCGCCCGCCGTCCGGAGGACCGACCAGCGTCCCGCCGCCTGTCCCGCCATGGTCACGATCAGCGCGGCATATACGGCAATCGCCACCCGCTGCAGCGGCGGGAGCACCGGCCACAGGGCGGCGACCATCGCCACGCCTAACGTGAGGTACACCAGACGCGCAATCCAGGCCCCGTGCAGGCCAACACCGGGCCAGAACGCGGCGATGTAACACAGGTGCACAGTCAGGAAGACCACCAGGCTGACGAAGAAAAGGCCGCCCGAGAAGAGCGGCAGCAGATCGCCGATGGCTGCACTCGCGAGACCGATGAGAATCAGCGTGCGATAGGCGCCCCGGGTGCCCGCCGCGGCCACCAGCAGGAGCAGCAGATTCACCAGCGGGCGGGTGATCCAGTTGGCCCATACCGGTCCGGCCAGCTCCACCACGGCCGCGATCGCCGCCAGAACCAGCGTGGCCAGGTCGATGACTCTCATTCGCGGGCCCGCACCGGTGTGAGCAGCAGGTCCTGGAAATCGAAGCTGAAGTCCACATCGGGCCTGAAGGGCGCCATTTTCACCTGGTCGATGCTGCCGTCGGGGTTGAGGGCGAACGTGACGAAGGCGTCGGCCCGGAGGGACCGGTCGCGCCAGCGGGCCACGAACGTATCGTACTGCCAGTGCTCCAGCGTCCCGGTGAGATCGGGCGAGCAGCAGAAGGTGATGCTGAGCCCATCACCGTTCCGCGCGATCACCACGTCGCCGTACCAGGCATCCCGATAGGTCCCCGCATAACGGTCCAGCGGGAGGGAAGGCCGGCTGGCCCGGTCCCGCTCGGATGCCGCCTGGCTCACCGCGGCCGTCAGAGCGGAATCGTCGCGGGCCTGGATGGTCCGGTATGCCGTCAGCCAATCGTAAGCCGGTCTGACCCCCAAATAGTAGTCCAGTACCCACCAGGCAATCGCATTGAAGGCCGCGCCGGACTCGGCGTTGGTCAGCACCGCGACCCCGACCCGGTGCGACGGCACCATCGCCACCCGTGACAGGAAGCCCGGCAAACCGCCGGTGTGGGTCAGCAGCTTGTTTCCCCGGTAGTCCCGCACCCCCAGGCCCAGCGCGTAGCCGTTGAACTCGGCCCGGAACGGCGCGAGCTCCCGGGGCGGCTCGCCGGCCGGAATCGGGGTCACGATGCCCCAGAGCTCGCGGGCGCTCCCGGCCGAGAACAGCCGTCCGCTGGCGGTCCGGCCGGAATCGAGCTGGACGATCAGCCAGCGGGCCATGTCCTCCGCGCCGGCGTTGATGCCACCCGCCGGGTTGACGTTGTCACTCCGGAACGGCGGAATGGTCCGGACGGTTCCTTCGACCCGGGCGTGGGGCCAGGCGTCGTTGGGCCCGGCCGCGCTCCGGGAATTCCAGGCATTGCTGCCGCGCATGCCGACCGGTTCCAGGATGCGCCGGGTGATGAACGCCTCCCAGGGCTCGCCGGCTACGGCCGCAATGACCTCGCCCGCGACGTTGTACAGCACGTTGTCGTAGGCGTAGGCCGACCGGAAACTGGTGGCGAGCGGAATGAAGCGAAGCCGGCGGGTGATCTCCCTCCGGTCGTACGTGGTGGGCGGCCACCAGAGGAGGTCGCCGGCGCCGAGCCCCAGTCCGCTCCGGTG
>DASTEX010000556.1:0-10602 GCA_035709185.1 Gemmatimonadales bacterium | reverse complement strand
GAAGCGTCGGAAATCCTGCGGGTGGCACAGAATTGGCGTATCGGGCCAGTAACCACCCCGGCAGGAGAGCATGGCCAACCAAGTGGTCGCCCGGTACCTGGATGGACGGATCGTGAAGGGCAGCAGCCTGGACGTGGACGCGTCCAGACCGATCTGCCACATCCGGACTCCAGACCAGGGTACGGTCCAGGTGAAGCTGAAGGACCTGAAGGCCCTGTTCTTCGTGAAGACCCTCGCGGGCAACGCGCTCCATTCCGAATCCAGCGCGCTCGACCCGGAGGACGAGCGGAGCCGCGGCAGCGCTCCCATCATGCTGGAGTTCGCCGACGGCGAGCGGGTCGTGGGACTGACGCTGCGGTATCCCCCGGTGAAGCCGTTCTTCTTCGTCCTGCCGGCAGACCCGAAGAGCAACAACCGGCGGATCCTGGTAAACCGCGCGGCCATCGTCCGCATGGCGCAGCCATCGGAGGCGGAGCTGAACGCGGCCCGGTCCTTCAGCGATTCTTCGCTGTACCGATCTGACGATTAGCGTCCTGAGGGGGCCTATCCGCCCTTTCCGCCCTTTCCGCCCTTTCCGCCTTTGGCCCTTTGCGACCCCTTTCATCCCCCCTTGCAGCCAGATTCATCCACCGCCGTCTCGGTTGACCCTCAAGCCGGGCCCACCGGGCTGATCCGCCGGGCCCGTTGCCTGGGAGCGACCGGATGACGGCGGTCCACTTCGAATTGCTGAATACCCTGGTCGCGACCGGCCGGCGGCGGGACCTGTGGCGCTCCGAGCTGCTGCTGGCCGGGTTCTTCGCCAGTATCCACCTCGCCCTGGTGGCGTCGGCCGGCCTGGGAGCCGAAGCCGTTGCCTCTCTGGAAACGCCCCTGGTCGAGTCGGTCACCTATCTCGATGTCCCCGCTCCCTCCGAGCCCACTTCACCCCGCACCGCACTCAAGCCGCGCCCGGTGGTCGTGAGCCAGGCGGTCCGGATCCCGGCGGTGCAGGAGACGGTGACCCGGCCGGACAAGGCCGCGGGGTTCCAGGAGCTGCTCGCCCCCCGGGAAATCAAGCCGTTGCCCCCGCCCGATGCGCGAGGCGCGGTGGACGAGCGCGACTTCAGCGGACGGGGCGTGGTGGGCGGCGTGGCCGGCGGCAAACCGCCGCCGCGAGTCCCGCCGGGCGTTGCCGCGGCGCTCGCCGCCGAAGGGCGGATCACCGACGCGCCGACCCGGACGGTGGCTCGCGAGATCAAGCCGATGGAGATGGCGGCGGTCCAGATCAAGCCGGCGGTGATCAACCGCGATGAAGTGACCGAGCTGCTGCTCAAGTTCTGGCCCCCGGTGTTGCTGCAGGCGGGGATCGAGGGGTCGGCGATCGTGCAGTTCGTTGTCGATACCGCGGGCCGGGTCGTGCCGGGATCGGCCAAGGTGGTCAGCAGCAGCCATCCCCAGTTTGCCGGGAGTGCCCTCCAGGTGGTGGAACACCTCCGGTTCACTCCCGGACGCATGAGCTTCGGCGGCACCCTCATGGCGGTGCCGGTCCACGTGCGGGTCCCGTTCAAGTGGACCCAGCCGCAGTAGCGAGAGGAGCCTATGTCGATATTCGATCTGGCCGCCCGGATGGGGCTGTTCCCCTGGATGGTGATCGTGCTGCTGGCCGGCATGAACGTGCTGACGCTCACGATCGGAGTGCTCAAGTGGCGAAAGCTCCACGCGCTCCGGAAGACGTCGCGGAAGCTGGCGCCCGAATTCGCCCGCGCGCTCCAGGAGGACCGGATCGAGGACGCGCTGGCCCTGGCCCGCGCCAACCCCGGGTCTCACCTCTCGCGGGTGCTGGGCCAGGCGCTCGAACGGGCCGCGCCCATGCTGGATGATCCCGAGCTGGCCGAGCGGGCAATCGAGTCGGCCGAGCGGACCGTGGCGCGCCAGCAGGTGCTGGTGGCGACCGAGCTCAAGCGGCGGCTCTCGGCCCTGGCCACGATCGGCGCGACGGCGCCCTTCGTAGGGTTGTTGGGCACCACCATCGGCATCACCAATTCGTTCATGGGAATTGCCTCGTCGGGCGGAGGCGGCATCGAGGCCGTGGCGGGCGGGGTGGGCGAGGCGCTCATTACCACCGCGGTGGGCCTGCTGGTCGCGATCCCGGCCCTCTGGCTCTACAACTACTTCATCTCCCGGCTGGAGGAGCTGTTCTCCGAGCTGGCATACGTGAGTGATGAGCTGATCGACTGGCTGGCGCTCCGCCGGGCCGGCGTGGTGATGAGCTATGACACCCCCGGGGCGAACCCGGTGAGACGCTAATGGCCTTTTCCATCCGGCGAACCTCGGGCGTGGGGCCGGCCGGCTCCCGGATCCCTTCGGCGTTGGGCGGCCACGGGGCGATGGATGAGCTCAACATCACACCCATGGTGGACGTGCTGCTGGCGCTGCTCATCATCTTCATGGTGGTGACGCCGGTGCTGAGCGAGTACGCGGCGGAGCCGCCCACGGCCACCTACGTCACCCCGCACACGCTGGAGGACGCGATCACGCTGGGGATCGATCAGCGGGGGACGTTCTTCCTGGGGCCGGATACCGTGCCGGCGGCGGAGCTGCCGGCCCGGCTCCAGGCCATCTTCCGGGCCCGGCCGGGCGACCACCTGCTGTATCTCCGGGCCGACCGCAGTCTCTCGTACAGCGTGGTGCTCAATGCCATCGACGCCGCCCGCACCGCCGGGGTGCGCACCATCGGCGCCATCAGCCTGCCCTCGGGTGACACCGCGGCCCGGAGGCGCCGATGAAACGCCGCCGCCGTCGCCGCCTCGCCATCGGATTCGCCAGCGCGGCCGTTTCCGACATCAACATCACGCCCATGGTGGACGTGCTGTTGTGCCTGCTGATCCTGGTGATGGTGATCCAGCCCGGCCTGCTCAAGGGCCTGGACATCCAGGTGCCCCCGGTGGAGACCGGACTCGCGCTGGCCGCCGACGCGCCCCGGGACCAGATCATCCTCCACGTCGCGTCGGGCCCGGCGTACGCGATCAACAGCATCGAGGTCCCCGCGGACCAGCTGGAGCAGCGGATCCGGGAGGTGTTCCAGGGTCGCGGGCGGAAGGTGCTGTTCCTCAAGGGGGCCGAGGATGTGCGCTACGAGGACGTGGTCCGCGCGGCCGACGTCGCGAAAGCGGCCGGGATCCGGGTGGTAGGGCTGGTGCCCAGAGACAAGGACTAAGGACTTGGGACTTAGGACTAAGCCCGCCCCGCCCCACCCGTCGCCTGCGGCGGTGCGGTGAACTGAGTCCTAATTCCCGAGTCGTCCTCTTAGTCCTTAGTCCTTAATCCTAAGTCCTCTGCGTGCATTGCTCTGCCGTTGGCCAGTACGAGATCCACGCTCGAGAGGTTCTTGACGTCACTCAGCGGGTTGGCGGTCAGCAGGACCAGATCGGCAATCTTTCCCGTTTCAATGGCGCCTAACGAGTCGGCCAGGCCCAGCCAGCGCACCGGCTCCAGCGTCGCGGCCCGGAGGACGTCGAACGGCGTGAGGCCCGCCCGGGCGAAGAACGCCAGCTCCTGGTGCAGCCCGAAGCCCGGCGGGCTGTTCCGGAGCGGCGCGTCGGTGCCGGGCAGTACCACGACGCCCGCCCGGTGCATCGCTCCCACCAGGTTGACCCGCTTCTCCAGCATCGCCAGGCCCACCCTCTCGGCGTCGGCCGGAATGCTGTCGGGCATGGGGAAAATTGCCGCGACGAACCGGCGCAGCGTGTCGGGCAGGAACCGGGCGAAGGCGTCACCCGGCAGGTCGCGTTTGGGCCAGCGGGCGATCTCCACCGCCGCCACCAGTGTGGGCACCACCCGGGTGCCGTTCCGGGCCAGGCGCTCGAACATCGGGCGCAGGTCCCGCGAGGTGCAGGGCCCGAGCACCCGCTGGATGGGAAATCTCGGCTGGAGCGCGAGCGACTCGGCCGGCGTGCACGGCACCGGCACCTGGAGCATGTGCTCGATGCTGCTCACGCCGGAGTCGGAGGCTTCTTCGGGTGTAATGCTGCGGGGGACGTGCCCCGCTACCCGCAGGCCCCGGGCGCGCGCGGCCCGGGCGGCGGCGAAATACACCTCGCGCGACAGCTGGCTGTGCAGCTTCACGAAGTCCACCCCCAGCCGGAGCAGGGAGTCGACCGCGGCTTCGGCCTCCAGCGGAGTGCGCGCCAGCAGATGCGGGATGGGGACGTCTCCTCCTTCGATGTACGGCCCCGCGGCAATGATGCGGGGACCAACCAGCGTCCCGACGGCTATTTCGCGCCGCCACCGGTTGAGCTCGTCCCATTCGCTGGCCATGTCGCGGAGGCCGAGCACGCCGTTGGCGAGGTAGAGCCGGAGCACCTGACGGCCGCCCGGCACCACCGTATGGACGTGCATGTCCCAGAGGCCCGGAATCAGGAACTTCCCTTCCCCGTCGATCGTGCGCGCCGAGCGAGGAACCCGGGTCGAGCTCGCGGGACCGACAGCGACGATTCGATTGCCCTGGATGAGGACCGTCTGGTCCCCCCGAGGTGTCGGGCTGTTGCCGTCTACGATGGTGACGTGGGTGATGGCCAGAGTCGCTTCCGGAGCCGCCTGGGCGCAGGCCAGCCCGGGAGCCAGCAGGCTCAGCAGCAGCGCGCCCGGCAGCGGCTTGCTTCCCATGGCACGGATCCTGTAGACAGGTTCTGCGGAAGATAGATTGTCTGCTTCGACGAGTGCAGTTCGCGGCGCGACTGGCGCCGGATGGACCTTCTGACCCGACCGGGAAATCTCATGGGTAGACAACTGGCTTCTTCCCTTGCCCTGCTGGCAGCGTTTGTGGTCCCCCGCTCGGCTCCGGCGCAGCTGCTGGCCGGCGGCGTGGGGCCCGCTTTTCCTGTCGGGGACTTCCAGCAGCAGTTCGATCCCGGAACCGGCCTCATGCTTTCGGGCCGGCTGAGCCTGAGCATCTTCCCCCTGATCCAGCTTCAGCTGGAAGCGACCACCGTGCAGGGGTGGGAGCTGTCGTCGGGCCTGGGTGATCCGGCCGACTACACCATCACGACCGGCGGTGTCAACCTGGCGGTGCATTTCGTGCGCGTCGCCAGCGTGCGCCCCTATGCGCTGGGCGGACTCCTGATCGCGCGCCAGAACGAAGCGGTGGATGACGACGGGGCGTGGAACTGGGGGTATCAGATCGGCGCCGGCCTCGACCTCAAGGTGGGGCCGCTCAAGCCCTTCGCCGAGGTCCGGTGGGTCAGCGTCGCCGCGCCCGGAAGCACCCGGCACACTTACGTCCCGTTGCTTTTCGGCATCAAGATCCTGTGAGCAGACCGCGTGGATAATGCCGAAGCGCGTAAGCTCCTGGCGGGAGCGCTGCTCCCCTACCAGTCTCGACCGTATGAAGAGCTCAAGCAGCTCGTAGGTGTAACCATGGCCCTGGAGCGACGGGGAGCCTCCGGAGTCGGCTACCAGATCGAGATCGAGGTACTGTGGGACGGAGCGCTGGGAGGCGCTCTACGAGTGATCGGCGCCGTCGACGACGGAGAGTTGCGGGCGTTCATCCCGCTGACGCTGGATTTCCTGGTGACACCCGAAACCCGTTGATACCGGGCGACCCGGCAGAGAACTGTCGGCGCCGGGAAATCCCATACGTTATGCAGAAGGACCCCACACCAGGACGAGGTATGCTGCGATCCCGGGCGGTCTGCCTGGGGGCTCTCTGGCTCGGGCTCATGGTTCATCTCGACTGGCATCTGGGCCGGCCCGGCCATGACGCCCTCAGTTTTCATCTTCCCTGGCATTGGCTGCTGGCCGTGCCGGCCTTTCTTCCCATCGCGTGGATAGTGAAACGGCGATGGCCGGATGCTGCTCTCAAGGCCGGCCTGGTCGTGGTACTGCTCGGGCTGTTGATCGGACAGGGTCTGGAGCCGCTGGGGGAGAGCCTGCTTGGCGCAGGCACGGAGCCGTTCACCAATCCGCTCCGCTGGCGTGCGTTTGCGGAGTTCGTAGGGGCAGGCCTGCTTACCCTGTTCTTCGCCGCGCCGCTCATCCGACGTACGGGCCGGGCCGCGCCGCCTGCCGGGCGGGTAGGCTGGTGTCTCCTGCTGTTACTCGGACAGGCACCGTCAGTCCAGGTCGCGTGGGCTCAAGGGATCATCCGGGTTCGCCAGATTCACTTTCCGTTCGTAGAGTTCGCCATCGTCTCCGATACGATCTGGGGAGTCGGTCTCGCGGCCGCGCCCGTGGCGGCATTCCAAAGCCGTGGTCGCGAACAGCCCATCATCTGGCTCACCCTTCATCCGGATTCGATGGGTTCATGGTTGCGTGAGGCCGAGACATTGCTGCGTTTCGATTCGGCCCCAGAGTCTCCGCCAGGGGTAAACTGGCTCCGTCCACTCCCCGGTGCCGGTGCCGGTGGCGAGGGGCTCCTGCGCCTGGGTCGCTGGGTTGCCGGAGGTATCCGGACCGATGCCATCGTGGCGCCCAGTGATGACCGCGCCGGTTGGCAGGTGCGCCTCTCGGCGGAAGAAGCGCTCTCCCTTGTGGCACGCCCAGGGGAGGCAAGGGCCGAGTCGCGCCGCGATTCCGCCATCATTGCGGCGTGGGATAAAGACTCGGTCGATAGTCCGGTACAACCGCGACGGCAAAGGATGGAAGCGGTTGACGGCAGAAGTGGCAGGGTCCTGGTACAGTTTGTCGTCGACACCAGCGGACGCGCAGACATGCATACCTTCACGGTTATTCTCGCGTCCGATCCAACGCTGGAAGGCGCCGCCCGGGCCATCATCCGGCGGTCCCGCTTCGAGCCCGCGACCCGACACGGGCGCCCGGTGCCACAGTTGGTCATGCAACAGCTGGCGTGGTACCAGCAGGGTAATTGAGGTCAGGCTCCCATTGCCAATTTACGGCTCACGGCTCACGGCTAGCGGCTCACGGCTAATGGGCTCACGCCGGAAGAAAGGTGAAGACCAACACTCCGAGAACGAACCAGATCGCTGCAAACGCCAGGTTGTAGCCGATGAAGCGGCGGAAGTCGATCCGCGCGATCCCGGCCGCGATCACCACCCAGAAGGGCGAGATCAGGTTCCCCACGTGATCGCCCACACTCAGCGCCAGGAGCCCGCGCTGGGCCGTTACCCCCACCGCCGCTGCCGTCTGGGTGGTGATGAATCCCTGGATGGCCCACTGCCCCCCGCTCGACGGCACGAAGATCGAGACCACCGCGGCCGCCGTCGCCGTGAGCAGCGGGAAGGTGAAGCGGTTGGAGAAGGTGGCGAAGAAGCCCGCGAAATTCTCCCCCACCGTGGTGAACTGGATCAGCCCGGCCACGCCGGCGTACAGGTGATAGAGCACCACCACCGGCCAGGCCGAGACGACTGAATGCTGCAGCGCCTTCGAGAAATTGCGCACGTTCCGGTGCAGCAGCAGGCAAGTGAAGAGCAGAATGGTGTTGAGCGAGTTGAGGTCGAGCCCCGCTCCCTTCACCCCGAAGTGGTACCCGATCCAGGCCGCCAGCATGGCGCACAGCACCAGCGTGGGAACCGAATGCCGCTCGATCCGCTCCGACAGGCTCTCGACGTTCTCCGCGTGCCGGAGCCCCGGCTCGGGATCGGCCGGCGTCAGCGGCTCGGCCAGCCCCAGCGAATCGGGAAAGCTGGAAATGGTTTCGGGCCGCCGCGGCAGCATCACCCGGGCGGCCACCAGCAGCGCGATCAGGAACAGGGCCACGAACACCAGGCTCGCCGGAGCGAA
This sequence comes from Gemmatimonadales bacterium, assembly GCA_035709185.1. Lineage (GTDB taxonomy): Bacteria > Gemmatimonadota > Gemmatimonadetes > Gemmatimonadales > GWC2-71-9 > SZUA-320. The sequence goes on along the minus strand of DASTEX010000556.1, from coordinate 2,886 downwards.
GATGGTGGTGCGGAGGGGCATGAGCCCGGTGATGCTCTCGAGGAAGTGGCCCGGTGTGTTCATCATCAGCGGCGCGCTGGACGAGAGCCCGAACTGCCAGACCGACCAGCCCGCCCCGGTCGCCGCCAGCAGGAAAGGGAAGTCGATCTTGAGTCCCCGCGCCTCGGCCTCGCGGGCGAAGTAGATCGCGATCACCGGCCCGAGCGCGATGCCCAGCCCCCAGTACAGGTACGACAGCGCCGCCGAGAGCAGGATGGAGAGTCCCAGCACCTGGGTGGTGGTGCGGGGCACCCGCGATACCGCCCGGACCAGCCGCCGGAACGTTTGGGTGGCGCCTAACGTCGAGCTCAGCACCAGGATCAGCGTCATCTGCATGGTGAACGGCAGCAGCAGCCACAGCCCTCGGTAGTAGGCGTCCATCGTTGCCGTCAAACTGTTCCCCATGGCGAGCGCCACCGCCACCACCAGCACCAGCAGCGCGATCGAGGTGGTGAGCGCGTCGGGAATGAGCCGGCCCAGGCCCAGGGCAATGCGGGTGAGCTTGTCCATGTGTCGCAGATCCTTGAGGGAGGCAGGCCGATCGGCCCCAAACTACGGCCGATCGTGGCGGATTCACAGCACCCGCCCTACCATTCCCTCCGGGGGGCCACGCGCCCGGGAGGATGAAGAAGCCATGTCACGCGCGGCACTCCTGCTGGTCCTCTGCGCCGGGTGCGCCCGGGTCCCCGACCGGGAAATCCTCTTCCAGGCCCGTCCCCCCAACGACAGCGAGAACATCTGGGCCCTGAACCCCCGGAACGGTGCGGTGCGCCGGATCACGACCGGCGATTCCAGCCTGGCGCATGCCGTACCCGCCTGGTCTCCCGACGGGCGCAGCATCGCCTTCACCCGGGAGATGCCGGACCACGACGAGCTCTGGATTCAGGATTCGGCCGGAGCCCGCCCCCGGCGCATTGCGCACGATGCCCCGCGAGCCATCAGCTTCCCCGCCTGGTCGCCCGATGGGGCAGCTCTGCTGTTCAACGGCGGGCTGACGATCGACCGGATGGGCGTCTGGCTTATCCGTCCCGACGGCGGTGGGCTCCGCGAGATCCTCTCCGACAGCACCAACTACCGCTGTCCCTCCTGGTCGCCCGACGGCGGGCGGTTCGTGGTGGGGGCGTCAACCCCGTACACCTCGGAAATCCTGGAATACGATCTGACCACTGGCGCCCGGTCGGCCCGCACCTTCTCCGACTCCACCTTCCTCGACTGTCCCCAGTACTCGCCGGATGGAGACCGGATCCTCTTCACCGTGGTTCACGGCGGCACCGACCCCCAGCTGCTGTCGGTGTCCAAAGTGACGGCCAACCTCGCCGTCCTCGAGCTGGCCTCCGGCCGGCAGCGCTGGATCAGCCGGAATGCCGGCGTGAGCAGCTTCGGGCACTGGTCGAAGGACGGAAAGTGGATCGTGTTTCAGAGCGACCGCCACGCTGCCCCCGAGGAAGGGGATTCGGTCACCACCGCCCAGCGCCTGGCCAACCTGGAGATCTACATCGTGCGGACCAGTGGCCGGCGGCTCCGCCGGTTGACGACCAACGAGTACATGGACGCGCACCCGTCGTGGTAGAATCGCCCGCGGTCCCCATTCATGCGTCTGGCGTCCGGATGGTGCCGGAATAAGTTCAGCGGGCGCCTCGTCCCGTACAACCGCGGTACCCGCAGGTGGCCATGCGCGTCTCTCCGGGATCACCCGGCTTCGGCTATATGGTCGCCATCCTCGCTACGGCGGTGGTGGCGCTCGCCCGGTCGGGGCTCTGGGATGTGCTGGCCGACCGGGGCGTCTATCTCTCCTTCGTCGCTTCCGTCACGGTGGCCGCCTGGTTCGGCGGACTGCGCGCCGGTCTGCTCGCGACCACGCTGGGCGTCATCGGCACCCTCTATCTCCTCGGGAGGCCCCCCGGGGAACCTGGCCTGGCTCGATACGCCGAGGGCATGAATGCCGTGGTCTTTACGGTCGTGGGGGTCCTGATCAGCCACCTGGGCCAGGGCTACCGGAACCTCAGGTCGCGGCAGCAGCAGAGCGAGCGCGAGCTGGAGCTGGAGCGCGAGTCCCGGGAACAGCTGCGGCTGGCGCAGGAAGCCGGCCGGATGGGATCGTGGCAATGGGACCTCCGCCGAAACCTGCTCTCCTGGTCGCCCAGCCTCGCCGCGCTGCACGGCCTGCCCGTGACGGAGCTGCCGAAGACGCTCTCGGCCTACCAGGAGCTGGTTCACCCCGAAGACCGCGCCCGGGTTCGGGAAACCTTCGAAGCGGTGCTCCGACACGGCGGGGATTACGCCGTGGAATACCGGATCATGCTCCCGGGCGGAGAGGAGCGCTGGCTGGAAGGCCGGGGACGCCTGTTCCGCGATCGGGCCCAGGCGCCCGCCCGCCTGATCGCCACCTGCATCGACATCACCGACCGCAAGCGGGCCGAGGAAGCCTTCGCCCGGAGTGAGCAGCGCTTCGGCCGGTTCATGCAGCATCTGCCCGGCCTGGCGTGGATCAAGGATCTGGATGGCCGGTACATCTACGCCAACGACGCCGCGCTCGAGGCCTTCGGCCGGAGTTTCGAACAGCTCCGGGGACGGACGGACGAAGAGTTCCTGCCGCTGGAACAGGCGGCGCGTTTCCGCGAGAATGATCAGCGGGCCCTGGAAAGCCCGAGCGGGATCCGGACCATCGAAACCCTGACGGCGGCGGATGGCACCAACCACTACTCGGTCGTCAGCAAGTTCGCGGTCCCGGACAGCGAGGGCGTGCCGGCCATGGTGGGCGGGATTGCGATCGACATCACCGACCACAAGCGGGCCGAGGCCGAGCTCCAGAAACAGAACCTGCGGCTGATGTTGCTGGGCGAGGCC
>DASTEX010000555.1:0-8406 GCA_035709185.1 Gemmatimonadales bacterium | reverse complement strand
GTAAAAGGACGACTTCCTTCACCACGGGACCATACCACATGAGCACGAACGTCGAGGAGCGGGTCAAGGACATCATCGTCGAGGAACTGGGCGTGGAGCGGGAGAAGCTCACGGCCGAAGCCAGCTTCATGGAGGATCTCGGCGCCGACAGCCTCGATACCGTCGAGCTTGTCATGGCCTTCGAGAAGGAGTTCGACATCGACATCCCGGACGAGGAGGCCGAGAAGCTGCGCACCGTCGGGGATGCGCTGAAGTATCTCCACGAAAAGATGGGATCGTGATGCAGCGGGTGGTGGTCACGGGGCTGGGACTGGTCACGCCGGTCGGGAATACCACCGAAGAAACCTGGACCAATCTGCTGGCCGGCAAGTCGGGCGCCGGGCCCATCACCAAATTCGATCCCTCCCGCTTCCAGGTCCGCTTCGCCTGCGAGGTGAAGGGGTTCGATCCGCTGCAGTATATCGACAAGAAGGAAGCGCGCCGGTACGATCTGTTTGCCCAGTTTGCGATGGCCTGCGCGCACCAGGCCATCACCCAGGCCGGACTCGAAGGCAGGTTTCCCAACCCCGAACGCACCGGGGTGATCATCGGGAGCGGCATCGGAGGGATGCAGACCTTCGAGGACCAGTGCTCGCTGTACCTTACCAAGGGTCCGGACCGGGTCTCGCCCTTCTTCGTGCCCATGTTCATTCCCGACATCGCCGCCGGCCTGGTGTCCATCCGCTACGGCCTCAAGGGCCCCAATTTCTGCACCGTCTCCGCCTGCGCCTCCTCGGCCCACGCGGTCGGTGAGTCGTACGAGCTGATCCGGATGGGGAAGGCCGACTGCATGGTGACCGGTGGAGCCGAAGCGGCCATCACCGGGCTGACCATCGCGGGCTTCCAGAACATGAAGGCGCTGTCGACCCGCAACGACGCACCCGAGAAAGCCAGCCGCCCGTTCGACAAGGACCGGGACGGGTTCGTGCTGGGCGACGGCGCGGCCGTCGTGGTGCTGGAGAGCCTGGAACACGCCGAGCGGCGCGGCGCCAGCATCCTGGGCGAAATCATCGGGTACGGTCTCTCCGCCGACGCCCATCACATGACCCAGCCGGCCCCGATGGGCGAAGGCGCGCAGCGGGCCATGCTCGACTGTCTGGCCGACGGCCACATCGATCCGGCGGACGTGGGTTACATCAACGCCCACGGCACGTCCACGGAACTGGGCGACATCGCCGAGACCCAGGCGGTCAAGACCGTGTTCGGGATCGAGCGGGCCCGCCGGCTGATCTTCGCGTCCACCAAGTCCATGACCGGCCACCTGCTGGGCGCTGCCGGAGGGCTCGAGTTCGCCGTTTCTCTCCTGGTTGCCACCACCGGGAAGGTCCCGCCGACCATCAACCAGTGTACCCCCGACCCGGAATGCGATCTGGACTGCGTGCCCAATACCATGGTGGAGCGGCCGGTGCGGGTGGCCCTTTCCAATTCCTTCGGGTTTGGCGGCCATAACGTAACGCTCGCCGTGACCGGCTACGCTGGACGCTAGTCACTGGTCACTGGTCGTTAGCCTGCTCCGTTGGTGCACGACCCTCCACAGTCCCTGCCCGGGAGACCGGGCTTCGCCGAGAGAGCAACCGGCTAGCGACCAGCGACTAGTGACTAGCGACTGGGGACCAGCGACTGGGTTAAATTCCACCCATGCGCCGCTCTGCTCCGCCCATCCAGGACCGCCGTCTCGATCCCGTGCGTGCCCGGGTGGAAGCCGGAGAACGGCTCAGTGCCGAAGACGCCCTGCTGCTCTACCAGACGCCGGATCTGCTCGGCGTGGGGTGGCTGGCCGACCGGGCCAACCGCCGCCTCAACGGCGACCGGGTGTTCTTCTCCGCCAACCAGCACATCAATCCCACCAACGTCTGCATCCTCCGGAACACCTGCGTGTTCTGCTCCTTTGCCCGGCTGCCGAAGGAGGAGGGCGCCTACACCCGCTCGCTGGATGAGGTGTACGCCGAGGCCGAGCAGGCGAGGGGAATGCCGACCCGCGAATTCCACATCGTGGGCGGGCTGCATCCGAAGCTGCGTCTGAGCTACTACACCGACATGATCCGGGGGCTCAGGGAGCGGCACCCCGAGGTTCATATCAAGGCCCTCACCGCGGTGGAGATCGCGCACCTGGCCCGGATCGAGAAGTCGACCACCCGGGACGTGCTGATCGCGCTCCAGGAGGCCGGGCTGACCAGTCTGCCCGGCGGGGGCGCCGAAGTGTTCAGCACCGCCGTCCGCGCTACGATCGCGGAGCGGAAGCTGACCGGCGAGGAATGGATCCGGGTGCATCGGGAAGCCCACGAGCTCGGCATCCCCACCAACTGCACCATGCTCTACGGCCACGTGGAGACGGCGGACGACCGGATCGCCCATCTGGCCATGCTGCGGGAACTGCAGGACGAGACCCGCGGCTTTCTGACCTATATCCCGCTGGCTTATCACCCGGATCATAACGAGCTGGGTGAAACGTTAGGCCGGACCGGAACCGCCACCACGGGCTACGAGGATCTCCGGAACATCGCCGTGGGCCGGCTCTTCCTCGACAACATTCCGCACGTGAAGACCCACTGGCCCATGGTCACGCCGTTCCTCTCGCAGATCGCGCTGTCCTTCGGATGCGATGACGTCGAGGGCACGGTGGTCTATGAGCGGGTCTATCACGAGGCCGGGGCCCGCACCGACATGCACCTGCCGTACCTGGCGCTGGTGGAGCTGATCCGCGGCGCCGGCCGCCGGCCGGTCGAGCGCGACAGCCTCTATCGCCCGGTGCGGGACACCTTCGACGACGTGCCGGACGGTCCGCTCGCGGGCGGCACCCCGGTGGTCCACGCCGCCTGATGGTGACTTCGCGTCCCGTCCGGCTGGGCCGGATTCCCTGGGTCAACGCCTTTCCGGTCTACGGCGCGATCGATCGCGGACTGGTTTCGGTGCCGGCCGAGATCGTCAGCGGCACCGCCTCGGAGCTGAACGACCTGCTCGCGGCGGGTGAGCTGGACGTGAGCGTCGTGTCGGCCGTGGAATACGCTCGCAACGCCGCCGCCTATCACCTGCTGCCCGACCTCGCCATCTCGTGTGACGGGCCGGTGCGCAGCGTCAAGCTCTTCAGCCGGGTGCCGGTGAAGCAGCTGGACCGGGCGACCGTGCTGGTCACCGCCTCGTCCCGCACCTCGGTGCTGCTGCTCCAGCTGCTCTGCCGTCACCGCTGGTCGGTGGGCCCGCGGTTCGTGACCGCCCGGGCCGAAGCGGCCGATCTGGAGCAGTTCCGCGGACTGCCCCACGAGGCGGTGCTGGTGATCGGAGACGCCGCCCTGATGCTCTCCGCCCGGCAGCGCTATGAGGTGGAGTGCGACCTGGGCGAGGCGTGGAAGGACTGGACCGGGCTGCCCTTCGTCTTTGCCGTCTGGGCTGCCCGCCGCCAGACCGATCCGGAAGTCGCCCGGCGGATTCACGAAGGCTTGCAGCGCTCGCTGGCCTGGGGCCTGGCACATCTGGACGAGCTGGCCGCGGATGCTGCGGCTGCCACCGGGTTGCCGCTCGCGCTTTGTCGTCCCTATTTCGACGGCCTCGACTACGGCCTGTCCTATCGTCACCTGGCGGGCCTCACGGACTTCTTCCGTCGGCTGGCCCAGGACGGACTGGTTCCGGACGGGAGCCTGTCCTTCATCTCCGCGGCATGAAGCGTTAGGCGTGAGCCGTTAGCCGTTAGCCGTTGGCTGTTTTCTCGGGAGCGAATGCGCGACTCGCAGGGGACATGCACCATGGTGGATCGGAATGCAGGGGAGTTCAGGGAGTTCCTCGAGCTGTACGAAAAGGCCGATCTGCTCGAGCTGGGCCGCCTGGCCGACGCCGAGCGGTGGCGGCAGCATCCCGATCCGGTGGTGACCTACATCATCGACCGGAACATCAATTACACCAACGTCTGCGTGGCCGACTGCGGTTTCTGCGCCTTCGCGCGGCGGCCCAAGCACGGGGAAGGGTACGTCCTCTCCTACGAGCAGATCGGCGAGAAGATCGACGAGTGCAAGGCGCTCGGCGGGGTACAGATCCTGATCCAGGGTGGGCACAACCCCTACATCCCGTTCGAGTGGTACCTGGAGCTGATGCGCTACATCAAGCGGAATCATCCGATCCACATTCACGGATTCTCGCCTTCCGAAGTGGTGTTCTTTGCCGAGCGGTTCGGGATGACCGTCCCGGAAGTCATCCGCGAGCTGCACTCGGCCGGTCTCGACTCCATTCCCGGCGGGGGGGGAGAAATCCTGGTGGACGGGGTGCGCCAGCGGGTGGCTCCCAAGAAGGCGATGACCGACGAATGGCTGGGGGTGCAGGAAGAAGCCCATCGCCAGGGCATGAAGACCTCGGTCACCATGATGTACGGCATGGAAGAGACCGGCGCCGACCGGATCGAGCACCTGTTCCGGGTTCGCGAAGTCCAGCGGCGCACCGGCGGCTTTACCGCCTTCATCTGCTGGCCGCTCCAGCCCGAGGGTACGCCGGAAATGTCCCACCTGAGGAAGACCGACTCGGTCACCTATCTGCGGACTCTCGCGATCGCCCGGATCGTGCTCGACAACGTGTCGAACCTCCAGTCGAGCTGGGTCACCATGGGCCACAAGGTGGGCCAGATCGCGCTCCGCTTCGGGGCCAATGATTACGGCAGCCTGATGATGGAAGAGAACGTCGTGTCGGCGGCCGGGACCACCCATCGCACCACGCTCGACCAGATCGAGCGGCTGATCCGGGACGCCGGGTTTACACCGCGCCGGCGGAGACAGGACTACTCCATCATCGAGACGGACGGACGGTCGGACGGTCCGACGGTCAGTGGTACCCTGGCCGGGGCCGCGGCTGGACCCGACCGTCTGACCGTCGGGCCGTCCGACCGTCCATGATTCGCGTCGGCATCGGCTACGATTCCCACCCGTTCGCGGACGGCCGTCCGCTGATCCTCGGCGGGCAGCACATTCCCCACGCCAGGGGATTGGCCGGGTACTCCGACGCCGATGCGGTGGCGCATGCCCTGACCGACGCCATTTTGGGCGCGGTGGGCGCGGGAGACATCGGGACCCTCTTCCCGCCGGGAGAGCCCCGGTGGAAGGATGCGGACTCGCTCTATCTGCTGCACGTGGCGGTGGAACACGTGCGGGAACGCGGCTGGACGCCGCTCCAGGCCGATCTCTCCATCATCACCGAGGAGCCCCGGATCGCGCCCTATGCGGCGAACATGCGGGCCGCGCTGGCGCGGGTGCTCGGGGTCGACGATGGCTCGGTGAGCATCAAGGCCAAGACCAACGAATCCATGGGCTTCATTGGCCGGGGCGAGGGCCTGGCCGTGATCGCGGTCGCCACGGTCGGGGAGGCCACCGGATCTGATTGAGGATCTGCTCAACACCATCGCCGGCTGGCCTCCGGCTGCCGTCTACCTGATCGTCATTGCCGCGGCCGTCATCGAGAACATCTTCCCGCCGGCCCCCGCGGATGTGGTCATCACCGTGGCGGCGTTCCTCTCCCACCGTGGCACCACCAGCGCCGGCACGGTCTTCTGGGTCACCTGGATCGCGAATGTGGCGGGAGCCGCGCTGGTCTACGTGATGGCCCGGCGGCTCGGTCCCGCCTTCTTCGAGTCGGGGGTCGGTCGCCGCCTGATGTCGCCCGAGGCGGTGGTGGCGGTCGAGCGCAACTATCTCCGCTTCGGCCTCATCGGCCTGGTGGTGGCCCGGCTGCTGCCGGGCTTCCGTTCCTTTACGGCGCCGTTTGCCGGGATCATGCGGCTGGGGCCGGTGCGGACCCTGGTTCCGATCGCGCTGGCCTCCGGGGTGTGGTACGGGACGCTGGTGTTTCTAGCGGCCCGCCTGGGTGCCAACTGGGAACTGGTGGAGCGGCTCCTCTCGGGACTCAATCGCACGCTCGCCGTCATCGCGGGCGTCGTGGCGGTGGTCATCGTCGTGGTGCTGCTCCGCCGCCGGCGCCGGACCCGTTCCCGGGAGCTCCAGGAGGAGATCGCCGCGGAGCTCACGGCCTATCCGGAGCTGGGCGCGCGAGCGCTGGCGGATCCGGCCATCGCGGCCGTGGTGGCGCTGCTGCTCGAGACGGCCAGCCGGGACGAGTCGCTCACGGTCGGAGACCTGGCGGTCATCGAACGGCACCTGCGTTCCCGCTGGCACGTCGGGGGCGGGCCACCGCTCGATCCGGCCGCGGCCAAGGAGGTGATTGCCCGGCTGGAGCCGGCCGCCCGGGAGGGCCTCATCGCCCGGCTGCGCGATCTGGCGTTCGGCGACGGTGCCCTCCGCCGGCACGAGACCCACGTCATGGAGCGGGTGGCCCGGCTGTTAGGCGGTCCCCAATGAACCTGAGCCAGCGGTTTCAGCTGGAAGGGTTCCGCGACTTCCTGGCCCTGGAGGCGGGGCACAGCCCTACGACGATCGAGAGCTATCTCCGGGACCTCGGGCGGATGATCCGCTTCGCCGAGTTGCGGAACGTCCGGAGCCCCTCGCAGGTCACGCGCCGGTTTCTGCGCGACTTCGTCTTTGCCCTCAAGGACATGGGCCTGGAGGCGTCCACCATCCGGCGGCAGATCTCGGCCATTCATACCTACTACCGGTTTCTGCTGGGCGAAGGAGTGGTAGACGAGGATCCCAGTGACCGGCTGGAGACGCCCCGCCGCTGGCGCACCCTGCCCGAGGTGCTCTCGCTCCCGGAAGTCGAGGCCATGCTCGGATCACCCGACATCTCCGAGCCGCTGGCCTGGCGCGACCGGGCCCTGCTGGAGCTGGGCTACGGCGCCGGGCTCCGGGTGTCGGAGCTCTGCGGTCTCGAGATCGGCGACCTGCATTTCCCGGACGGCCTGGTGCGGGTGTTGGGCAAGGGCTCCAAGGAGCGGCTGGTCCCGATTGGCCGCCAGGTCATCGGCGCGGTCTCGGTCTATCTCAACACCACCCGCCCCGCGCTCGACCGGGGGCGTACCGGGGGGCGGCTCCTGCTCAATGCGCGGGGGCAGCCGCTCTCCCGGGTCGGGGCGTGGGGCATCGTGAAAACCCACGCCCGGCGGGCCGGCATTACCAAGCGGGTTACGCCCCACACGCTGCGGCACACCTTCGCCACCCACCTGCTGGAGGGCGGCGCTGACCTGCGGGCGGTGCAGGAGATGCTGGGGCACGCCGACCTGTCCACCACCCAGATCTATACCCACGTCGATCGAGAGTATCTGCGGCAGGTGCATCGGAAGTATCATCCGAGGGGGTAGGATGATGCGGGTGCCACGTGCCGCGTGCCGAGGTGCCACGTTCCGTGCTGAGTGCCGGGTGCCGTGTGGGCTCGGCAGGCAAGCGGGACCCGGCACTTGGCACCAAGCACGTGGCACCCGGCACTCGTATCGCACCCGGCACCCGGCACGTGGCACCCGGCACTCCAGTTTTGGCACTGGTGCAAGTGAGAGGTTCCAATTACGTTTCAACTAGAAACGTAGGAATGGGAGAGACAACCCGTGCGCAGGTACTGGGTCAAAATCATTCTCGGAGCGCTGGCCATCTTCCTGGTGGGGTACGCCGTGTACGCCGGCATGCGGAGCCAGGTGAACCGGTTCCGCGCCATGAAGGACAGTGACGGGCCGATCGACATCCCGCTCGCATTCGTTCCCTTCAGCATGGAAGGAACCCGTCTGGGGACCTTCCGCCGGGTTCGGATCATGCGGGACGCGCCCAACAGCGTGAGCGGGGTATTCCTCCGGGTGAAGCTGAGCGAGACGGCGCCGGTCGAGAGCCTCGAGTCGTGCGGCCGCGTGGCGGTCAGGGACCAGACCACGGACTTCGATGTCTCGCGGCTCAATTTCACCTGCCTGGATTCCACTGCCTCCGACAGCGGTCTGATCGAGTTCGGTGAAATCGAGTTCGATCCGGACCACGGGGCCCGCTTTGCGGTCCCGCTGCTGCTCAGCGAAGTGACCGTGAACGAAATACGCTCTTCCCACCCGGGCGACGTCGCCGCGAAGAGTGCGGCCGGGGAACATGAAGCCGTGCGGATCGAGGCCGAGAGCATCCGGGTCCACGCCGAGAGCGTCGCGGCCGAGGTCAAACGGAACGCCATCCCGCCCCGGCCGCCTCGACCGTAAGTCATTAACTCGCCCGCTGTTATAGGGCCTTACCTCAAGCTGCGAGCGAAACGGCACGACTTTTGACCACGCCGTTTCGCTCTGTTATTTTGGTTGATGCCTGTTCTCGCCGTCATTCCGGCGCGTCTCGGCTCGACTCGACTCCCACATAAGCCTCTTCAGCTTCTCGCCGGCGAGCCGCTCATCGTCAGGGTTGCCCGGCGGGTCCAGGACCTGGAACTGGTGGATCGGATCGTGGTGGCTACGGATGCCCTCGAGGTTGCCGAAGTCGCCAGCAG